>JALZOS010000367.1 GCA_030913755.1 Thermoproteota archaeon
GTCAAACGCAACACATTTAAAATTAGAGCAGCGCGCTTCGTGAGACTCCTTTTAAAATACAACTATACTGCGATGGAATGGTTAATCGATCCATCATTCAAGAATTTATGGTTTCACAATCATCATTTGCTGAATCACCTTCTAATTCGTTAAAATCGTGAACAATATCGTCTCCTGTTCCACATCTGAAAATATCTTGTCCTAAACTACCAATTAGGTCATCGTCACCATCACCACTGTAAAAGGAATCATTTCCATCGCCGCCAAAAATGCAGTCATTTTCACTTCCACCATATAATATGTCGTTCCCTCATCTCCAGAAATCTGATCATTGCCACCATTTCCTGAAATTTGGTCGTTCCCACTCCCTCCATAGATTTGGTCATTTCCACCAGAAACAAAAACACCACCTTGGATTCCATTTCTCCCTTTGGCACAGTATTCATTCCCTCCATTGCCACCGTTCGCATTCCCTCCATTCCCTCCATTCCCTCCATTGCCACCGTTCGCATTCCCTCCATTCCCTCCATTTGCACCATTAACTCCATTTGCACCCTGACGCCCATCAACTGCTTTCACGTCTCCAGAATCCCCCATAATTTGATCATCACCATCTCCCCCATAAATTTGATCGTTGCCTTGACCCGCTGTGATGTTATCATTGCCTAAACCTCCTTGGATTTGATCATTCCCATCGAATGTTACTATCTTGTCATTCCCGTCTCCACCATATATCTGATTATTACCATTACCAGAATCGATATTATCAGCACCACCAATTCCTGAAATCCTATCATTTCCATCAAGACCTGATATTTCATCATCACCATCGGTGCCCCCCAGATCGTCATTTCCGTCAGTTCCAGTTATCAATTCAGCCCAACTAAGGACGGGATACAAAATCGGACTCAGTATAAGCAAAGCTCCAATTAAAATTGTACTATTTGCTGTGATAGTGAACTTATCCATGTTATTATTAAACGCTTTATTATCATAAATCTATTAAAGATTATGTATCATGGAACCAGATGTCGGTTGAATCGGAATAGTTTATTTATTCCTAGAAAGTCTGTTCTTATCAGAGTATGAGGTGTTTCAGACTTTGGCCTATTGATAGTCATGGCCGCTTCGTATAAACTATCTCGTGCTTCATGAGGTGTTGTATTATACTCGTGAAGTTTTAGTTTCCTTGCCTTCTAGTTGACATTTTTTACTTTAAATTGGTTTGAAAGATGGATCTCTCCATATGTTAAAGCATCTCAAGAGATAACTCACGCTTTAAAAATCTGTAAAAGCGTCGCAGAACCAGTTTCGACGTTTGTGTGTGGGAATAATTTTAATAACCTATCTTTATTCTTTTCTCATGGCAAAGAAAATGAAAGTGTAATCAAGCCCCGTTTCCTTCCAGCGCACAACCTTATTTGCATGTGTATAGTCTATAGGCTCAATCAGCCTTAAACCAAATTTCCCGCCAATCTCTATAGCATCCTCTATTTCAATTCTGTCAAAGATGTTGTCAGGAGCTCCTCTAGAGAGAACATGTTTTGTGTTGATAATCTTTTCTGGCCAGTAATCAGTAGAAGTCAAGAGACAACCACCTTTCTTGAGAATTCTACTCATTTCTAAAAAGTATTTATTGATATCAACACCATGTTCAATAACAGACAAAGATGTTACATAATCAAACATATCATCTTGGTAGCCAGTTTCCTCTAAACTCTGGGTTGAAAGGTTGAAACATCTATCGCCGTGCATCTCAACAATCGGCTTGTATTCTCTTCTGTAACACGAATATATGATATTCATGAAATTCCAATTGTACCTTGGCTTTAAAACCAAATCGCAGCCATAAAGATTACTGAAATTCAGTCTCTTTAGCAGAGGCAAGATAGGTGAGTCGTTGCAACCGACGTCGAGTATAAAGGAATTTTTATCAGATTTGTTCATAATTTCGATCATCTTATAAGTGTCCCACGACTTGCTGGAGTCATGATGACGGAACAGATTAAGCGCTTCAAGATGTCTTTTTGCCTCGGCCACCTCAGAGTATGTCTTTAAGACTGAATTATGTGCCATAATGGTAATAATTACGATGTAATTCTATGGGATTAAAAATCGTTATTATTTCAATATATATTCGTGCTATTAACTACGGTTGTAAAAGTATTGTAAATTATGGGTGTGTTATACATTTAATGGAAATGTGAATTCTATCAAGAAGAGTTCAGTGTACTGGAAAGTTAAAGAAATGGAATTTGTTTATTTTTTGAGGTTTTTTTCGACTGTATTTGAGCGAGTATTAGCTTATACTTTTGATTTCTTGGTTTTGTACGAAGTCTGCATCCACAACATGGGCAGAAAAAACCCTCCCATTTAATAAAAATATTACACACCTGGCATCGTTTTAGGCCAGCAGCATATCTTCCACGTCCAATTGGTTTTATTGCTTTATGTCTACGACATATCCCCTTGCAAGTCATTAGAAACAATATTCCTTCATCTGTTCTTTAGCAAATTTTCTTGTCAGTTTTTCTACTTCTATTGGGTTTCGTTTGCACCTATTTCCTGCTAGAATCTCCAGTATGGGGAGAGTGTCCGATAGTCTTGATACAGGTATCACAATATCTTTCTATGACTGTTGCCTCGCCTACATCAAAACAGGCGATTTGTGTTGCAATATTGGCACAAGTCGCACAGAATTTCCTTTTTTTATCTTTGGGGTCAGTTGTGAATGGCTCTACATACCGTAAGGTTTTTACTCCTTTCATGTCATCTTACCTACTATCGCTAGATTAGTAGAAGATCTTAATACAGCAATGGCAGTTTTTAACGGAAAATTAGATACTACCACTCATATTATGCTATCCGAAGTGGTATAAAGGACTTCTGAGTAACATAGAGTTCCATTAGCCACTAAACCAGTATTATGGTCATGGGGAGTTGGCATGTTACATGATTTATGGCAGATTTTTTGTGAACGGAGGCACTTGTCACATAACATAATGCAAGTGACTTACGTCTGTGTCGAATTAGACAGACTTAAATCCAATGGCGTCAATTTTATCAAAGTTAATTAAATACCTTATTAGGGAAAAACCAGTAGAAGATGGTCTACCGTCGTAAGTATCTCTAAAATAGAACCACTGATTCTCGATAAGAAAAACTTCCTGATGTGCGGGTCATGTTTTTGGTGTGTTTCGTGTTTGACAGGAAACAGAACTATCGTACCTTGTCCCTCGTGTGGTAATAATGAAATGCAATCGATGCCTCTTTCAGAACGAGTCTACAAGTTAGATCATGATTACCTCGATGAATGACTTCAGGATTGTTGACAAACTAAGGTGGGTGATAGTATAGGATGAATATTGCTCGTACAGAAGTAGATTATGACAAAGTAGCCAAAACTTGTGGATGTAAAGATAAAACGAGAAAGGTAACATATTCGTTCGTTGACTCATATCACAGTCTTTGCAGGGATAAAAAGGACATAATAATGTCAGAAATAAAGCCTGTGAAAAATTGTTAAAATACACAAGAGAATGAAAACGACAAGATCATTCTTGAAAATGAGATAGCAGAATTAAAGTTAGCACTGGATCTATTGCACTAGTAACAGAATAGAAATCAAAAAGGTAATCAGACAGCCCAAACGTATACTTCGTATTCCCTATCTGTGACTTTACTTTTTAGTTCCATCTCTGACATGGGATATTCATTTAGACTTCACAATTATGGAGAAGATACGATTGACTCGCAGTCTGATGATGCAGTATCCCCATCTACTGGATTAATATACACTGTATCAAATCCTGACCCACATAATATTGTGTCAGTAGCATAATCCCTGAACGATACAGAACCAAGAGCAAATGATGCTAGTAGCGTATCATTGCCTTTTCCGCCATCGATGCTATCTGCTCCAGAACCCCCTTGTACGACGTCATCCCCATTATTACCTTCAAGAGTATCTTTCCCAATGTCCCCTCCTACGAAATCATCACCTTCATCTCCGTGTATGATGTCGTTACTCCCACTGCCATACAAGTTGTCTTTTCCATCTTTTCCAAGTATTTTATCATCACCCATTGTACCGTAAATTGTATTAGGAATATTTGTTCCTGTTATGTCAGATGCCAATATGAAGGTTGGATGAAATGTGAATAACATGATAATTGATAATAGCGGAAGGTAGAAATCTGATCTTATTCCTTTACGTCTCCAACTGCCCGTCATCCTACTAATTTTCATAGTTCAATTGTAAAATTTTAGTTATAAGGGCTGCTTAGAAATATTAGCTCGAATAGTTATTGATCATAGATTTGGTCTAGCGATCGGTTCAATAGATTGGTGGATTGAATGGACCTCCCAAGAAGGATAACTCCGTTGAGAACAGCCAGTAATTATTCACTGAACTTAACTGTTATCTAGCGTCCAGTATAGGACAAGTCTTGGCACAGAGCACTAACTAATTAGAAAATATCCAATTACTAGTTCGAATTACAACGAGTTTATCTGTTCCAGGCTCCGCTCTCCACACCTCACCCGGGCGGCCTTAGAATTTGACGCATGTTGGCGCGGGGGCTGGGTAATGTGAATACTTACTTATTGAGAATACAAGCACAACTTATCTCCTCAATAAATGTGATATTATCTCAACGATAACCAACAACTTCTTTTACTGTCCAAGGTCATGTAGAGTCCTCGGTGTTATAATTTGTGGAACTTGTATGAGTTAGATGAGTCTTACTCAAGAGATTAATTGGTTACACGAAAAATTAGAATGTTCTTAGTGACTTAAAGTGTAGTCATATTTATTCTCACAAAAATGTTGAATTTGAATATGAAGGTTGATCTAGAATCAGGATCTCATCCATATAATAATGATAAGATAATCATACTTCTAATGATACAACGAGATAGAGATGAGATAATTGTTTCAATACTTAATACAACCGGATCTGGCGGGGCAAGAAAAACAAAGATCATGTACGGTTCTTATCTTTCCTACTCACAACTAGTTCAATATCTGAAAAGCCTCATAGAAAAGGGCTTTTTGGAATATAGCAATAGGGATAAGACATTTAGCACAACACCAAAAGGATTTGCATTTCTGAAACTACACGAAAAAATAGATGAAATGTTCAGCACCTCTGATATGGCTATTTATGAGAAATGATTACTGACCGTCAAAAATCTAATAAGAATAGAAGAGCAACTTTAGAAAGTTGATCTAGTATCTGCTTCTCATTTACTTATTAATAATTTATAGGTACTATGCCGTTATGAGATTTATAGTTCGTGTAAAAATTCCTACTGAAGCAGGCAATAAAAACATCCAAGATCCTAAATTTATGCAAACCCTTGAAGAGTATATCAGTAAAGTTAAACCTGAAGCGAGTTATTTCTTCGAAGCAGACGGAGATAGAGTTTCTGCCTTCGTCGTCAATATGGATAGCGCTGATATGATCCCCGCCATTGCTGAGCCTTTGTTCCAGGGAATGAATGCTAACGTAGAAATCCACCACTTATGTAGCTTGATAATCTAAAGAATAGTGTCCAACGTTTAGGCGCACAATAAGTACCATTCTTTTTCCAATAAAGCACTGATACTATCCCGTGACCAGTTCATTCAACCATCTGTTGTATTTTCTACACTAGAGCAGACTAACGATAAATATCGAGTCTGCATAAATTAATCATGGATCTTCAATGGAATGATAGACGTACAAGACAGTTTGTTACAAATGTGGGGCTAATCACATCCGATGGACCGTATGGTGCTGATGTTATGGCAGCCGAATGGACTCACCACATGTCTTATTCACCATGCCTTATTGCTGTGAATATACGTGGTCATGATGCAACTGCCCACAATATTGCAGAATCAAAGGAATTTGGGGTGAATTTAGCAGGCGAGGATCAGAATATTTTATGCAGCATTTCTGGAAGGTTTACCGGGACTAAGGTCGACAAGGTACAAATCCTCAACGAGTTTGGTGTCAAATTCTACCGCGGTAGAAAAATTGCATGTCAAATGATTGAGAATTGTGCCATGAACGCTGAATGTAAACTTGTAAAACAGGAAGAACTCGGGGATCACATTATGTTTGTTGGAGAGGTAGTTGAAATTTCTGCAGATGAGAACATAAAACCCCTAATCTATCACAATGGAAAATATTGGAAGATGAGCGACACTGTAGAGAAATCTCCCTCTGATGTTTTAGAGAAAATAAATGAATTAGGAGAGAGATTCAAAAGATAGAATAGGATTTAGACAAAAGATAAACCTGTAACAAGTGACGAGCGACTTGACTCAGAAATGAGCTAGGCGACTTGGGATGTGACAAATGCTAACATCCAGATAACAGTAAAAGTCTGCCTGATTCAACACGGGCAGAAAATGGCCCCGTTAGTCAAAAGGAGTCCAATTCAGGAATTTTCAGCTTCTCATTAGGTGGAAGTCGAGGTGGGGGGTAGGCTTTTGCCGGCTGGGCAGCCTTACCATTAAAAATGGCATGGTCAATCATTATAATATTTACTATAGAACCCACATTTGGGTCGCCGGGAGTGGGACTCGAACCCACGAGTCCTTGCGGACATCAGCTTACCCATCGTTTTCTATTTTCTGTAAGATCTCGAGGCTGACCCCTCTTAGGGCCAATATTGTACTTACCTAGCTTGGGTACCCCGGCAGAATTTCTTTTATATATTCTAATTTATTGTTTTTCTAAGTACAACTGAGCTCAAGCATTAAAAATTATATAACGAATAAGAATATTCTAGTTCCTGCTTTCAACCGTTAATGCTAAATCACCGACATCTGCACAGCTGCGAAATCTAAGCGTGTCTGATCTTGCTATCATGAGGAGGCTAGGTGTTATTTTTAAGGAGAGACTAAGGAAATATGCTTACTGACATAGACCCCTGTACTACAAGGGACCCGTTAGATCAAAATGACGATTGTGCTTATTCAGTTGTTCTGGATAGGAGCAATTTCGTCAGGATGATTTCACTAATAGCAACAAAACCGGGTCCAGTGTCTCCTCTTCCTTGGGGCGAGATGCTGCAAGATACTTTCCTTTGTTTGCAAATGTCTAAAGAGGAGGCAAGTGTATTGAAACAGGAGCTTATGCCAAAGAATAATAATTTCTACCCTTGTAGGCGTTCTACTAAAATAGCCTTCTATGTCATGTTTGCTTCTCAGATCCGTGGAATACATTAGGTTGACTGATCTGAAGGGATCAGGAATTATTGAAGTTCAGGTAATAGCATTTCTGGTTTTAATCTTTAATTCATCAACTACTTAATTTACATGGATTCACATTGAGCGTAGTTGAAATACTGTGTATAGGCAATGAGTTGTTATCAGGCATCACGCTTAATACCAATGCCCACTGGATCGGGAAAAAAATAACAAAGCTAGGCGCCAAGGTACGCAGAGTAACAGTTGTAGCAGATGACTTGGAAGAAATTAATATCGCATTAAAGGACAGTTTAGGGAGAAAACCTGATTGGATAGTTACATGCGGTGGTCTTGGCCCAACATACGACGACATGACTATGCAGGCCATAGCACAGAGCTTGGAGAGGAAATTGGTCCTGGATCCTATTGCATTACAGATGGTAAAAGACAGCTATAAGAGACTGGGACAGAACGTGAGATTGAATGCTGCCAGATTAAAAATGGCAATGATCCCTAATGACTCCATACCCATTCACAATCCCATTGGCAACGCTCCAGCCGTCCACATTTATACCAAAAAAACACAAATCGTATGTTTACCGGGGGTACCGTCTGAAATGAAGGCAATATTCACACACAGCATTTTAGGTGATATCAAACAGGAGATAGGACAATTCACAGTTGAAGAACATTATTACCACGTAGAGGGGGTTAGTGAAGCCACTTTAGCCAGGACATTGATAAAATTGGTTAAATCATTTCCACGACATGCTCTTTACTTGAAAACCCATCCACAGGGATATAAGAATAACAATATTCCGGTGATGAAAGTCCAGATAGTTTCAAAAGGTAAAAAGAAAGCGTACGTTCAAGAGATACTAGAAAAGGTTTCAAATGTTATTTTAGCAGAAGTTAAAAAGTATGGTGGCAAGATTAAATTAGAATAATGCTAATAATCAATATCGCTAGACTAATTTTCATTAACTCGAACCAAATCTTTAACCTAGGTTGTTCCAGAACTCGGCATAGAGCAGGAGCAGAATGTTCTGTCAGGAAATAACGGTATGCTTTATATCAAATAAGCCAATTCATGAAATGAAAATTAGTACAATTTTAGATAGCTGCTTCCAACATGTTGACCTTATAAAATGAGATAATAGAAATAATATGTATTAAAAGTATTTTGAAGTCACAAAATATATCAATGATGTACAAAAAAATCTAAATATTAGATATTAGATATTATAAGTATGCAGTCTTCATCTCGTACCGTTATACATAGGCCCTCAGGCATGACTGCGGGTCTCACGGCAGCATGGGCCATCTTTGGTATGTTTCTGGCCATAGATTCAGAGCTTGGCTTAGCGCCCGGAACCCTTTATAAAATGGTTGGACTGGCATTTGGAATTCAATCACCCTACGCTGTATACATTGGATTTACATTGTTTATGATAACAGCGGTAATCATAGGGATAGTCTATAGCACAATTTCCAAACATGTTAAGATCCTTTACATTAATTCATTGTTAAAAGGATTGAGTACCGGTATTCTCGCCGGAGTGATCGTATGGGCAGTCGTCTTCCTCCCAATCAATTTTGCTGTAATGCAACCAACTCTTCAGAATATATTGAGCACATCATCTCAAACATCAGAAGATTACCTGTTTGCAAAACAACTCCTTAAACTTTCGGATACCATGTTATTCGGATCGTTAGCATTACACATAGTGTTCGGTGGTGTAATGGGATTTTGTGCCAGGCTAGCAGTAGCAAATGCCTCTGTAATACATGACTAATTTATTTGGTTTATTAATCAACAATACATCAAACCGGATATCTACAATTATTAACCATAAAATTTTAACGTGATATTTAAGGGGTACACATTACAAAACCATTAAATATTTTCTTTAAATATTATCATTAATATTAGGATTAATGC
>JALZOS010000372.1 GCA_030913755.1 Thermoproteota archaeon
ACATTAAGTGGATGTTATCATAATGAAAGTTCCTTATACCGAAAGCAACAGACAGTATGATCGTTTACCATTCCAACAGCCTGCATCATAGAATAGCAAATAGTTGATCCTACAAAAACGAAACCTCTTTTCTTCAAATCATTGCTCAATACATCAGAAATTTGTGTCTTCGAAGGAACGTCGGTCCAGGTTTTCCAGTGATTTTGTTTTGGTTTTCCGTCAACGAACCTCCAAAGGTATGAGTCAAAACTTCTAAATTCTTTCTGTACCCTCATGAAAGCACTTGCGTTTTTTACAACGGATTGAATTTTTAATCTATTTCTTATTATAGAGGGATCTTCAAGCAGCTCTTGAAGCTTTCCTTTATCATAGTTGGCAATCTTCTGAAAATCAAAATTGTCAAATGCCTTTCTGTACCCTTCTCTTTTTTTGAGTATTGTAGACCAACTTAGACCTGCCTGTGCTGATTCTAGTAACAAGAATTCAAATAGCTTATTGTCGTTATGAACTGGAACAGCCCATTCATTATCATGATATTCAACATCAATTGGAGTGCCGTTCTCTGCCCATTTACAACGAACTTTCATTTTCTTATGATTAATAGATCAACGTATATGTGGGTATTCAGTGATATATTTAATTTCTTTCGTTCTTCTCTCATAGTCCAGAAGATGAAAGTGGAAAAAATAGATATACTTTCAGAGCTGCGTCTACGACTACACCTTTCTTTACTTTACTTTACTTTGTAAACGCATTTAACCCAGTTCTGTTTGAAAAGAGCAAATGACAACTAATGATAAAACCATTTCCCAAGAAAAACTCAACGATTTTATGGTAAAAGTATCTACTGATTTTGGAGCGGCATGGAGTACCGTGCTGGTCAATATTGGAGACAAACTTGGTCTCTATAAAGAGATGTCTAAATCTGGACCGATCACCTCCCAAGAACTCGCAAATCGAACAGGAACCGTAGAACGTTATATAAGAGAATGGCTGGCCAATCAGGCTGCAGGAGGTTATGTCATATATGATTCTAACACACAGAAGTACACGTTACCTCAGGAACACGCACTTGTTCTTTCTGATGAGACCAGCACCTCCTATCTAATGGGTGGTTTTCAGACAGCAATATCATTCTTTAAAGACGAACCCAAAATTACTTCGGCATTCAAAAGTGGAGCAGGAGTGGATTGGGGCGACCACGATGCCAATCTCTATGAAGGAACGGAACGCCTCTTTCGCCCTAACTATACTGCTAACCTTGTTAGTTCTTGGATTCCTGCCTTAGATGGAGGAAAAGTAGAAGAGAAGTTAAAGAGTGGAGCGAAAGTCGCTGATGTGGGATGTGGACATGGCATATCTACCATATTGATGGCTAAAGCTTATCCGAACTCTACGTTTGTGGGATTTGACAATCACACGCCCTCGATTGAGATAGCTAACAAAAAGGCTATTCAAGAGGGACTGGAAAGGGATAAGATTCGATTTGAAGTAGCAACATCGACACAATTTCCAGGAGCTAATTACGACTTGGTTGCTTTTTTCGATTGCCTTCATGACATGGGTGACCCTATTGGAGCGGCTACTCATGTTTTGCGGTCTCTTAAACCCGATGGAACATGGATGATAGTAGAACCATTTGCAAACGATAGGCTAGAAGACAATCTTAATCCAGTAAGTCGGGCTTTTTATGCGGGGTCTACTCTTATTTGTGTACCTGCCTCCTTGGCCCATGACGGCCCCGCACTTGGTTCCCAAGCAGGTGAAGCCAAATTGGCTGATGTAGTAAAGTCTGCTGGTTTCAAGCACTAGATTAGCTACCAATACACCTTTCAATCTGGTACTAGAAGCCAAACCTTAACATAACTAGCCACAACCGTTCAATCCAATTGAATCTAGACAGTAGACTTGCGACAAAGGAAAGGAAGTCATCTTCTAGACTAGACGATATATATTTGCAATACGTCATTACGCAGATTGCTATCGCATATGCATGAAGAGTACCCAAGAAATAGCGACACGCGTTTCTGCTGCTAACGTGAGTCCAACTAGACGACGTCTCAGAAAGTAGGTCAAATGATTCATAATGCCCATTGATATGGTACGGTTACTAAATTGCAAATATTAGACGCTTAAGCCATTCCTATTGCGTTGCAAATTATTGCTTACGCTTATCTTACAATTGGCCTGGGTGGTTCGCTTTACATCATACTTGATATCAAAAGAGGGCACCGTCAGATGATGCCTATTATGAACGTAGTATGGCCGATAACGGTATTCTATTTGGGACCGCTAGGTCTGTGGGCTTACTGGCACTTGGGCCATTCTAGCTTAAAAAAGACCGTTATTAACGGAAATCCCCAGATCGAACCGGTGCAAGAGGATATTCGGAATGTCCACAGAATAAAGCCACACAAAACAGAAAGTAGGAAGCCTTTTTGGGAAAGTATATTTGTTTCCGCCACTCATTGTGGGGGAGGTTGTACTCTTGGTGATGTTGCTAGCGCATGGCTCATATTCCTTACCTCTATAACTTTATTTGGTTCTACCCTGGCGGCCGCATATGTATTTGATTTCACTTTCGCCTGGATTCTGGGTATCATTTTCCAATATTTGGCTATTACGGAAATGAAAAAAATATCAGTTAAAAAAGGACTTGTTGAAGCAATAAAGGCCGATACTATTTCGCTTGTAGCCTTTGAGGTAGGTCTATTTGGATGGATGGCCTTGGTAACATTTGTGATATTCGATAGGACTTGGCATGCAAATCCAACTGAGCCTGTATATTGGTTTATGATGCAAATAGGAATGACTATTGGCTTTTTTACAAGCTATCCGGTGAATTGGTGGTTAGTGAAGAAGGGCATCAAACATGGAATGTAGATTATTCTTTTCTAGCACGGTCATATGATGTCAGTGACGGAGACGAAGCAGAGAAACAATCCGAAGAAAAAGAGAAAGAAGAGGTTATCCATGCAGATAATGTAGTGTGAAAGAACATAAAGAATAAAGCATTTTGAAAAAAGAGAAAAAATTGCCTGACATGATTTTTAGATTTTTTAATGGAAGTCAGTATTCGACTAAACGATAATAGGCGTTGATACACTATTGAGTATCAATAGCAGTTGCCTAAATGCACTATTTGATGGTAAGATGATATATCACTTCGGCTGTAATGATGGTAAGATGGCAGTACACAGGGTGACCTCCGGAAGTCCTAATGCTGGAAATACAGGGACGGAATTTGACTAAGCATTCTTGCTCCACTACAGATATTTCGACATAACTTCGACAGCAAAGGTACATTCGACTATTACTGTACACTCCATCCATTCATGACTGGGAAGGTAGTGGTCCAATGAAAGAAACAAAATAATCTTGTAGAATTTTGCTATTTGTTGAATTTACGGTAGAGTGCTAATACGTTGTTGCATACCTTACATTTGTATTCTCCTTTTTCAATAAGAACGATACCTTCCCCTAATTCTTCATTAGGATTTTCGTAGCTTATTATTGGAGAACCGGGATGTTCGTTTCCACAGCTATTGCAATAATATTTTGAAAACCTGTCTTCACTTAACCTTCCGACATTCGCTAGGAATATTTGAGGAACTCCAAGATTCGCTTTAACTTCCTCTTGTTCTGTTAGTTTTGCAAAAGCATAGCCTCCGGAGCCTAACAATTTCTTTTCTTCTAAATCTTCATTTCCCGTCATGTATATCGTGTAGCCATATCTATAATTTAACCGTGTAATACCTCATGACGTTGTCAGTTGTCCTCATCTATTGTGATTCATGATTTATTGAAAAACCATTGTGGCTAGCATAGAAATGTGGGAGTGTATGAGTGTGGAGAAGTCTTTGCGATAGTTGTAATCGCAAATGGATTAGATAGAAGCTAGTTGTGTAGTATACAAACATGATCGCCGCTACATTCTCGTGCAAAAATTGTAAGATAAAATTTCAATTAATAGGAATATCCACCAGAATTTATCCAGGATATTGTCCATACTGCGGCAAGAAGTTAATTGAACCAGACAATCTAATCTTTGGCTGAAGTCTATTTGCTTCAAGCCAGAATATAAGGTCTAATAGTGGCTATGGGTACTACTGCTGCCTTTAATAGGCTATTTGCGGTCATGATGGTCAGTAATTAACACTGATTATGACTAAACGTCGATATAAATATAATTTGGATCTGTGTATGAAATAGTATGAACCGCCGACTATTTTGGAGAACGAGTTCGCAATCGATATATTGCTTACACAATTATGCATTTGTGTTTCTCATTTCTGCGTTCTTTCTTCTTTTCAGTTTCACATATAACGAAGCGGTATTTGGTCAAGGTGATAACTATCTATTCATAAAGAAATGGGGAAAAGCGGGTGAAGGGAATGGAGAATTTGATCGACCACACGATATTGATCTTAACCCATCGGAGAAATTGCTCTATATAGCCGATACAAGCAATCATAGGATTCAAGTCTTCGATACCAACGGTACTTTTGTCGACAGTTGGGGATCCAAGGGCGATGGAGATGGGAAATTCAATCAACCCATTGGAGTAAGTATAGATGCTTCAGGGAACGTTTGGGTGGCAGACAAGGATAATCATCGCATACAAGTATTTGACAGAGATGGGAAATTCATCAAGAAATGGGGAACGGAAGGAACTGATGATGGTAAATTTAACGAACCAAAACACCTTGTGGTAGATGACGCGAGAAATATAGTGTATGTAGCGGATACTAAGAATAATCGGGTTCAAGTTTTTGATACAGACGGGAAATTCATCAAGAAATGGGGAACTGAAGGTGCAGGAGATGGAAAATTCGACGTTCCTATCGGCATTGATTTAGATAGCACCGGAAACGTGTATGTGGTGGATAGAGGTAATTTTCGAGTGCAAAAGTTCGATAGCAATGGTACGTTCATCACGAAGTGGGGATCCGAAGGAACCGATGACGGACAGTTCTTGCATATCGAGTATCTAGACATGGACGATTCAGATAACATTTTCGTAGCTGATGACGATACACATCGTATCCAAAAGTTCGATAGCAACGGTACGTTCATCACGAAGTGGGGATCCGAAGGTGAAGGTGAAGGAAGGTTTAATGATCCAGAACACATTGCTGTTGATTCGAACGGCACTGTATATGTTACTGATGCGGAGAACCATAACGTTCAGCAATTCACATTGAAAGAGTAACAAACCATATAATATTATGAAGTATAAGTCAGAAGTTGACTAATAATCTTCACAATTACTTAGTTTACTATCTCCATGCTGTGGATTAAAGTCCAAGTTCTCGTCAACAACAGGCTTAGAAGAATCTAAATGGGATAAAAAGCCATTCTCATATTTTCCTATCCAAGTATGTTGCAAAGCATCATCTTTGTCTTCTTGTTTCTTTCATCACCGTCAGAACAAAAATTCCTGATCCTACTGCAAGAAATGCTACTAGTTGAATCGCAATATTGAATCCAAACAGATCTGCAAGAAATCCAATTCCAACTGCTCCAAATACAAATCCTAGATCTCTCCAAAATCTATAAACACCTAAGGATGTTGCTCTCCATTTCGGATTTGCCAAATCACTTATTGCAGCAAGTAAAGTAGGATAAACTAGAGCAGTTCCTATCCCAAGTAAAGACATTCCGACAATCCATCCCGATAAGAAATTGACGGACAATACTACCCAAATTCCAACACCTTGGATAATCATTCCGGGGTAGATGAGAATCTTCCTTCCCACCTTATCACTTAGAGTTCCAGTTAATAGTTGTAGAACTCCCCAAAGACCAGGGTGGAGTGCCTTCAAAAATCCAATTTCGCTAATTCCTATTGCAAAAGATGCAAAGTAGAGAGTAAATAAACCCCACGTTACTCCAAAAATCAAATTATTGATCAAACCTGCTTGACTAATGGATAGGAGTGTGTGATTCTTCCATGAAGTCTCAAGAAAGACTTCTTTAAAGTTAAGGTCACTGACATTCGTTTCAATATCAGTTGATTCTAAAGCGTTGTTTTTTATTTCAAGCATGGTAAACTTTCTTGTGTCCTTTACAATAATCCAAGATATTGCCAAGCCAAGAATGGCAAATAGAATACCGATGTAAAATGGATATGGCTTTAATCCAAATGTCGATGCCAGATATCCCGTTATAAATCCAACTGCTGCAACTGAAATATATCCAGCAAATTCATTAAGACCTAGTGCTAATCCTCTTTTCTCCTTTCCAACTAAGTCAATTTTCATATTTACGGTCATTGACCACGCCAATCCTTGATTTATTCCAAGTAACACATTAGCGAAGATAATCCAATTCCAGTCAGGAGCTAATAGTAGTATAACTGGAACAGGAATGCCAAAAAACCAACCCAATACTAATACATTTTTTCTTCCCCATCTATCAGATAGGTTGCCCGCAAAGAGATTCAAAACAGCCTTTACTGCTCCAAAACTGGCTATGAAGGACACTATTATTGCATTTGAATCTATACCAAACTCATTTTTACCTATAAGTGGAACTACAGTCTGTTCTAATCCTATCATCGCACCGACAAACGCATTAACTAAAACGAGAATCAGGAACTGCTGAATATTTGGGTGTAAGCCTAGTTTTATAGAATCATCTTTGTCATCGCTAGAATTCATTCAGAATGTCGCTCTACCACATGACGATGGTTTTGAATCATTTTTCATTTTCTTATATGCTTCTGGTGCGACTACCGTAAACGAACCAGCAAGTAAAGCAAGAGGAATAGACAACAAAACGGAGTACTTGTAGAAAATTAGGTCGATTGTTTCTGCCGTTAATATACAGGCACTTTCTGCCGTAATCAAAATTACAAGACTTGTCCTCAGGATTTGTTTTAAGTTAGCTTGGTTGCGAAGATGGGGTAACTTGGAAAGACCTAAACCGAAGTTATTAAAGGTCACGATCACATTTGAGATAAAGCCTTTGCCTGACTGCTGCTCAAGTACAGAACAACAACTATCTATCTTCGTATTTTTGATATCGTACCTGCCCAAAATGGCCATAAATGTAGTAAATCCTGCCGCTAAGTATCCCATAACATAGCCAATAATGATACCTTGTAAATTATACCCAAATAAATAAAATGCACTGTTTTCACCAATCACGGCTGCCGAGATGCATAATATTTCAATTCCCAATGCTGCTGCAAAAAAAGTTCTCGAGTGGTATAAAAATATTTGAACAGAATGTTTGTTGACCTTGACAGGCTTATGGATATTTAAACAGCAGCATGTTTTCTTGGTACAAAAAGTACACTCTTTGAATAGTGTGTTTTTACATATAACCTGAACACACTCACATTCTGCACACTTGAGCATTTTCTTTCATATATATATGAGTGTCTTACTTTTTAATTTAACATACTGTATCTATACTATCTATACTACCTCATTGAGAAGAAGAAATTGAGCAAGAATGGGAACTACTTGATATATTAGCAATATTAGATGATGAAATAAACCGATGGATCAACCAAACAAGATTGATCCGCTAGCTGATCAATCAATTAAGAGGTACTTTATTGAAGTAAAAGTAAAACTAAAATCATCTTGCTCAGTGGCACTCATCATATTCTATCTTCTCTTTAAAATTAGTGTAGTGATCAATCCTACAGCAACAATTAATCCAATTGCAACGATTATGTTGATCGTATCTCCACCATTGTTTAGAAGACCTGGTGGAGATTGATGCGGAACAAAAACCTGAAATGATGCCAACTCCACTGAGTGTTCTAAATTTAATCTCAATATCACCTGATGAGTTCCGTCGTCAGGGAAGAGATACTTCACCGAAAAGTCACCATCAGGAACTGTTATGTTTTCAAATTTGAACAATCTTTGACCGTTAGTAACAACCACCCTTGCCGTAAAATCTTTGATGTGTTCACCAGTCTTCAAGTCTTGGACACTGAAATTCAAGGCAGTGAAAGTGTCTATTATCGGCTTCTCAGGATAATAGGCGAACTGGATTCTAACATTGTCCTTTACATCTGTCCATTCTTGTACTTTTCCACCAAGATGCGCATATGAAAATGTAATCGTATGACCATTTTCTATAGCTATAAAGACATTAGTGAATAGAATAGTGGTTGTAATAATAATAATTGATCGCCAAAAAGGCAAACTCAACTTCACGCAATTCAAAATGGTCAATATTTAGTACTGACATTTATACTTTGCAACTCGTGATGCTCACTTGCGATCCTCAATTTTCATGCGATAATGGATGAAGTAAGCTGCCATCACTATTCCTTCCACTCGCCTTTATTCATTGAGGAATTGCTGAGAAGCATCTACAAGTTTGTATGATTCCTAACCCGATTAGGATGAAAGGTAATAGCACGTCCTATACTTCCAACTCGCCCTGCAACTAGTGGATGAATAACCAGATTATATGCACTAAGCAACAGCACTTATCCTTAGAACAATTATCGCAATGATTAAAGAGATATGCCTACAAATCTTTCAACGCATTTGGGTAAAGTGTCCTTTGCCTTCAGAAATTTCTATTGGTGCCGGTCCTGTTTTGAGTTACTATGAATTCAAACAGCCAATGCATGACAGGCTGAATGATGAATCATGGAAGAAAATGCTAAATTCTAACAATTGTCCAAGAGAGCCAGAATGGATATCTGAATATTCGACATAACAGATGCTGCTCATACATCTAAGCTATCCTCAGAGTTTACCTTGAGCTACCTTGTAGCATTCGGATATCCTGGAAAATATGACCAAAAAATTACTAAAAAAGTTGAAACTTTTATCAAAGCAGAAATGTATGCAGCTGCAAAAGTTTTTTCTACTTTACTATCATTACGGGACAATGCGCATAATTAACTATACCCGACGCGACACTACCGAGTAACAGTCTCTTCAAGCCTGACCGTCCTTTTGTTCCTACTACTATTAAATCGATATTTTCTTTTTCGGCAAACTCTATAATACCACCTACTACGGAAGGAGATGAAATTAGTTCTGTTCTTAATTGAATATCACCACTTGCTTCCTCACCTTTGCGTCGTATCTTATCAAAATATTCTTGAGCATTCTTTTTAATTTCCTCCATCTGAGGTAAAAATGCAGACGCAACAGTGCTTACATCTGATGTAATAACATGCAAAGCAATAAGTTCTGAGCCAAACTGTCTAGTTATCGAAATGGCATATTCTGCTGCATTCATTGAATATTCAGAACCATCAACTGCGACAAGAACTTTCGAGAATTTTCTTAACTGAGCCATAGTACTTTAGTTTGAGACACAGATATTTAAAAACGTGGATGTTAATTCAGCTACATACTTCGAGACCATACTTAAACATCAGGCTTCGAATCCGAAGCCTTTGGTTTCACTTGGGGAGTCATACCTATTTGGGGCAATAACTCTTGTGGAAAGAAATTCTTACACTAGCGTCTTTTAGGGCCTGAATTAAATTATCTGCAAAGGTCTTTCCCTGAATATCAACATTCATCATATGGGGTTTAAATCACTCTATCATACCCAAATGGGATTAGTTCGAGGTTAGTCTGGGACTGGCCGTATGTATATTGAAATCATAAATCCTGAAGGTATAATTGTATCGAGTGATTTTGTACCTAGTGATGAAAGTGCAAAATCAAACTATAGGTTTTTTTAACAAGTAAGGGAAAAGGCGAGTTGTTATATGAGAATGAGAAAGGTACAGTAATTGCCGATTTTGACGAAATAAACAATCGCTGTAATGTAAAACAAGAGTCTGTTGAGAAACATATTTAAAATACTTTTCGTCCTCGCTTTCCTCCAGCGGAAAATTATTAATCTTCTGTTATGAAATACTTTGATGTGAGATGACACAATATAGGATTGTTTGCACCAAACAGGAGCCTGTCGATAAACCGCATGAAGTTGCCCATATTGTTTCGGTAGGTATAGGCAGCGATCCTGATAAAGCTGAGCGCGGAATGACATTAGCAGACGTACTGAGAGCGATGAAGACCAATGATACATTCTATACAAGAAGTCCTTCAACTGGAAGAATAGCTACCGTAAACGAGTACCAATGTAAAACTTGTTGGAGGAGTACCATACGATCTAGTCCTAACGCATTAAGAGATAACAATCTTGATAATTTAAGGGAATGTGGAGGTTTTAGCTAAAGGATTTACCGCACACAATTGACTCATCAAACGTGACCATAGATACCATTTCTGTGTTGGCAAAAGAGAAGAACCTTTCAATTCATGCGACAACTTTTGATGCACGCAGCAGTTTACCATTTGATGCTAGTTATTTTGATGCTGTATATTCGCATATGTTCTATAACATGCGATTCACATGCGAAGAGATAACGATGCTTTTCAAGGATTTCAATAGAATTCTAAAATACGAAGGGCTTCATTTCTTCTCTGTTAGGAGTGACCACGATGCATTCTACAAAAAGGGAATCCAAGTTACTGATAAAATATACGAGATAAATGGATTTCAAATTAGATTTTTCACAACAGATGATATTAATACATTCGTAACTGAAGGGCATTTCAAATTATCTAAAATTACTGAAGCATACGAGGACCCTTCAAGTCTCTACTTCGTATTCTGTTCAAAGAGAGGGGAATGAATATAGACAATGTATGTGTTATTTTACATTCGGTCTTTAACTCACCTATATGATATTGATTTTCCTCATCCATTGCAACAAACTGATTACCGATTCTACTCATCTCTTTTTTTCGTTCGCCTTTGCCTAACTTTCTATACACTAGATATTCAATAAGGGTAACTGCTACTCCGACGGAGGCAAATCTGGTTACATCTCTCAATAAAATGAAAGTGTTTGTTATCTTAACTTCAATTCATGTCCAAAGCTTTTCTTGCTTCATCGATATTACAAAAACATATTCTTCTTTTTCTACCGATAAGATAATTTAGTATTATATCAAATATCAAACAGAAATGTTAGGAGGTATGTAATTTGCTACTACAGAACCATGATGATGTATCATTAGCCATTCATTATTGTAATAGTTGTTCTTGACATTCTGTTGTTCGAAGATATTTGTAGCAATTATACCCGTTTTAATAGTATTTTGGGTATCTGTAACAGTATCAATATTTTCTAAACAAACAACTATTGCTATATTTTCAAATGCTTTTACCTTTGTATTTGTAATAAAGAATTTAATCATACTAGTGTTTTCAAATATCCTTGCCCAACTTTCCCGTATTGCCGTCCAACCTGCAAACATCTCCCAACCAGGATGTATACAGATAGTATTATCGTTATGTTTCCAGACCTCTTCCATTTTTTCAATAGATAAGCTTTCAAATGCTTTGTAGAATCTGGTATTGCTGTTCTCTATCGTTCGTTCTATGTCTTTTCCTTCGTCCATTAACTAATCATGCTATAGTTTCAATGATTTAAAAAGCGATAATTTACTTGATGTGATCACATATGATATTGGAGGTATTGGTTTTATCCATACCTCATCCCGAGTAATAATTCAGATAGTGGAAGAGTGGACATGTAGCACCTTTGGATGTGGTTAGTTAACGCTGTTTGAAACAACATAGGAAATATTATGACGTATTCATTGTGTCTTATCGTCTCAGTCATAATATATTAATAGAATATCAATCCCTACAATTTACAACCGTAGCTATCTTGATACAATAGTAAGGTGGCTACAGTTAGGACGTTCCAACTGTTGAGTAATTTTTCTTCTTGTATTTCAAGTTAATTGGATTTGTTTTTAGACAAAGGACAAGAGTGACGACATCACTACACATAGCAGGTGGCGCACTACTAGCA
>JALZOS010000242.1 GCA_030913755.1 Thermoproteota archaeon
TTTTCCCTCTGTCTTCCTAGTGGTTATGAAAGAACACACCGATAAAATTGTGTTAGATAAGCCCTTCACCAATAGTTTATCTTTAGCATATTCGCAGTACGCATAGTACGTCATTCAAATAATTTAATGTAGAATCTAAGGATTCTTTTTCCCATATCTTAGATATTGCATTTACTCAATAGTAAGGTACTATTATCCACTTCTTTCTTTTTGAGTATTGGGGATAGTGAATGTAAAGCTAGCTCCACGGCCATCGAGATTATTCTCTGCCCATATCTTCCCTCCATGAGCCTCAATGATACTCTTTGAGATATACAAACCAAGTCCAGTCCCTCTGTCAGACTTGGTCACGAATTTTGTAAATAGGCTAGGCAATACTTCAGCGTCTATTCCCGTCCCCGTATCTTTGATATTGACAAGGACATGACCATCACTCATCTCAGAAGTAACAATGATTGTTCCCTCACTAGTAAATTTAATAGCGTTGTTTATCAAGTTGTGAATTACCTGGGATATCCTGTCCTTGTCACCCTCTACTAAAAGATTTTGGGCATTATTGCACAGTATCTTCACACCTCCATTGGCCTGTGTTCCAAAATCTGCCACAATACGTGAGATTGTGTCTCCGATATTGAATTCCTCCTTCCTCAACTGCAATGATTGAGAGTCAATTCTTGCCACATCTAACAAATCTTCAGAAAGGCGTAACAATCTCTTCGCATTCCTGGAGATCGTTTCTACCATCTGGGTCCTCTCCTTATTGTTTATATCCAGCTCGAGAACTTGCGATAAACCGAGAATGGGTTGAATTGGAGTTCGTAATTCATGTGCAGCTACATTAATGAATTCTCTTTGCATCTTGTCTTGTAGC
This sequence comes from Thermoproteota archaeon, assembly GCA_030913755.1. GTDB lineage: Archaea > Thermoproteota > Nitrososphaeria > Nitrososphaerales > Nitrososphaeraceae > TA-21. The sequence continues at coordinate 872 of JALZOS010000242.1, forward strand.
TTTAGTTTTTCATATAGCTCTGATAGCCTCCAAAGACTCTCAAAGGTCGATATGTATGATAGCACTGTTGGTTTGCTATTCGAGTAGGTTGCTAAACCGATAGCACTAGCAGAAGTTTCCTGAGAGTCATCCTTGAGTTCTACAACGAGGGAGTATTTCTTGTCGACAATAAGTATTGATACTCGTGTTTGGAGTGATTGTTCTATCGGTTTGATTTCTATCTGTGTGTTCTCGTTTGCAGGTATTGTTTCTTTTTGTCCAATTCTTTGGTCTGAATGCACTGCTAGTGCCTTTATTGGGTCATCGAAAGGTGTCAGTATTCTCACCTTGACACCTCGAGATACGGCTTCGTCCAAGTATCTGAAGATTCCTATACGTTCCTGTCTGTGGAACGCATTATTTGTTGAAAATATTATCAAAATTTCTTCCTTCGCGCATTCTACCATTTGAATAGCGATGCCTTGAACTCTTTGCGGCTCTTGGATGATTTCTATACCTTCGGAATCTAGTCCTTCTTCAATAGATTTTATTCTAATTCCACTATCGACTCCACTGGTCCAAAGCTCTTCAAAGAATAATCTAAAGTGCTCAATGTAAAGCGGTTCGTTTGATACTAAGAGATTTTTTATCAGCTTGCCACCTTTTGCTTTTTCTATTGTTGCAATCATCTCGTTGTCAGAAAACGCAAAGTCAATAGGTGGCAAGTTTTTAACGTGTTTAATCCGTACGCCCAACTCTATAAATTTCTTGACGATGCCGATATTTTCTTGATCGATATACGTAACACACCTAATTCCTTCGTGTCTTGCTTTCCTACTTTTGTCCATCACTTTTTCAAATGAATCAAAATAGCTGCTGTAGGCCAGTTCCAGAAGACCATACTTTGAACAAAGAGAGTATTCTGAGGAGTTGTTCAAAATTTCCCTCTCTTTCTTTATTATTTCATCAAAGTCCTCTAGCACGCCTGTTTCTTTGAACACTTTATGCATGTAATCTTTCATTAGATCCTCAGTGATCGAGGGTGCAATGCCAGTATCTTTGATCATATGATCTGAATGATTCATGGCGGCCTTCAAAACTCTAGTTCTTATTTTCTGTTCAATTTCGGCTGCACTAATACCTTTCAATAAATCGAAAGTCGAATTCCGGATAACCTGTCTTATTCTATAGTCGTGGACTACAGATACGCCCGAACAGTATAACCCTATCCCAAAGAGGTATGAGGCGAGAAGTACTAGCGAGTGTCCAGCAACTCCATATGTCTGTTGCAGTGCAGAAGTAGAAAGTGACACACCCACTAGGGTAATTCCCATCGCAGTGGTTGCAAGATAATCTTTCACTTTACCAGACATGATGGTTCTCGCTACGACAAAAAAGGCCAGACCGAATAATACACTTCCACCTATGCTCCCAATACGGAACAATATTCTAAAGTAGAATCGATACGGATAGTCTGATGGCAAGTCAAGCATATCAGGGACCTTGCCCACCAAATAAAGGATCAATGGTAGTAGTAAGATTATCCATATCATAGCTGTGAGACCGCTTTTTGCTTGATAATGATGGCGTAAAAGCAACGTACAACCCAACCATCGCAGTAAGAATGATATTGTGATTGGTATCAAGTTTAGATAATGATACAGATCTATGCTAGAATTTGGAAGATAATAGATCTTTGTAACTTCCTCTTGCACATCTTTATATAATATTTTACCATCTTTGCCTAGTTGATACAGGAATGACGATTTAGGCGGTATGCCTTCTGGAGAAGTCTCTTCAGCAATTTGCACTAGAACCAATTTAGCACCAGCATCTACAGCAATGGAGAGAGCAAGTATAGCTGATGTTAATGCAAAGACCAGAATAATCTTACTCTCCTTTTTCGAGCTGTACCACATAAAGAATTTGACGCTCATTATCGTCAAGATGCAAGTTGCAGATAACGAACTAATTGTGTAAATTGAAGGTGTCAGAACACTCGTATTGCTGGTATAGATTACTAAAATTAGAAGAAAAGCAAGGAAAAACTGAACGCTCCACATCGACAGGTGCATCCATTTGATTAGAGGCGATTTTTGTCTGATCTCCTTAGTTATTTGACTGGTGTATGCAAAAAGTACCCAAGAGCCAATACCATATCCAATTACTACGGTGAGAATGAATATTACTGGTTCTGAGAAGCTGTCCACCGGAATTACTTGACGAGTAGCCAAGAGATCGATAGTTACAAGTGCTGTCACAATAGCGGCAGTAATAATGGCTCGAATAGTTCTACTTCTAAGAGAGAAGCGGGTATCTTCTAGCTTTTGCAAAATCTTATCCCTTTCCTAGAGAACGCCCTTTCCTGACATGAAATATCGTCATAACCTCTACCTAGCCAATACATTCTCATCGCCATTTTCTGTACAGTTGTCTTTAAGCTGTTAAATTGACTATAACAATAGCTTCTATCAAATTATGATTTATCAAACTATCTGTCTAGTCCTAAATTATGATCACACTAAACTATACGAGACTGTCATGGAAATTAAACATCATAATGGGGCTCTATCCAGTTCTGCATATGTACGATACATTAACTTCCATGATACCGTACAAGCATCATCGAAGGAGTAGATTTTGGTAAAATGTGTGCTTATTCTTTTTATTTCGCTTTGACAATGTGAATAACTCTTGTCATTTCATGGTTTGTTAACAACGTTTCATGCATATTTGGTTTAGAGGGTTGGAGGCTTGAGATCTTTTCTCGTATGGTACTCCAAGTTAAGAATACGCCCCGTTAACCGCCTGCAATCTCTATCGGCAAGTATTAGTTCTCATGAGTTCTTGGTAATTGTAGACGCTCGTCATGATAACTTAAGACGTGGATACAGAGCACAAGATATGTAACTAACTTCTTATTAATACTATGAATGAATATTTTGTATTTAATACCGTGAGATTTTCAGTAGCTTACATTCCTTTAAGAGTTGATTTTCTTGATTGGATTTACGTTCGTATTGTATCGGTCTTCTCGTGCAGTGGATTATTGGCGAGGGCGTGTTTCGATATTGAGCCATACAGGAGGGCGGTGAAATGAAATATGAGTCATGAAATTGCTAATGAGTCGGATAGCCAGATTAAATGGGATCGTTCGACTAGACAGAGAGGGCATACTGATTCTTGTGAATCACCACAAACCATGTACGGGAGAAAGGAATCGAATGAAGAGATATCATTCTCTGGCAAGTCAAAGAACTATTGTGTTTCCATTGTGGATATTGTTAACTCTACAAAAATAGTGTCTGAAATAGTGGATGCAGACAAGGTTCGCAAGTATTACACTATTTTTCTCAATACTATAGCAGCCATCACAGAGAAGCACGGAGCAAAAACTTTCAAAACCTTGGGCGATAGGCTGGTTTACTATTTTCCTATGACAGAAGATATCACCAATAAAATTGCGTTTCAGCATGTGATGGAATGCTCTATGGATGTTTTGGAAGCTTGCTCACCCATGAATGTACAGCTGCATAGAGAGCAATTACCATCGATCAGCTATAGGCTCAGTGCTGATTATGGTAGGCTAGAGCTAGCCAAGTCCAGCACATCAGAAAGTGATGATTTCTTTGGCTCTACCATCAATATATGTTCGAAAATAAATTACAGAGCATCACCCAATGGTATGGTATTAGGCGGGGATTTGTACACAATTTTGAGATCCTTAGGTTTCATAGAAAATTTCCGCATGCAAGTAATAGGCGAATATGCTGGAGGTTCAAGCAGATATTCATACCCAATATACTCCGTTACACCACGGGCAAGAAGTACTCTAGATTTCAAGAAAATGCCCTCAGATGGCGCCCCACCTAGAAACGGTGTGGTAACAAGACAAGTTTCAAATTATTTACGGGACGTAGG
>JALZOS010000249.1 GCA_030913755.1 Thermoproteota archaeon
TTTTCAGACCTTTTTCCAGGTCTATGTAAAGACTTTTACCAGATGCGTCATAGGTTATTGAAACCACTTGTTCTCAAATCTCCTATATCTGTAATCATCACAGTGATTACCTTTAAAGTCAGTTAGAGCCAATACATTTAATCCGTCAAGCGTGGTTTCGCCATACTGTCCATTCTTGATAAGGTATGCCAATACAGCATCACAGTCTCCGTAAGTATGGGTTTGAGTGAATGTGTGTGCGTAGTCACGGTATATTGCATTTACAAACATCAAACCAGTCTCCCGAAGCCTTCCACTTTGGAATATCATCAGAAGTAGTTGTCGCTGCTTCCGTATCCAATACTATCGAGGACATTGTTTTAAGATTTTATGTCCGTCATCTCTTTCAAGTCCCATATTCGAATGCGATTAGTTGGGCTAATCATATTTATTAGCATTACGAATGAGGGATTGAATCTTCTGGAGGTTAAAAGAATTGGAGCTGACAGGAATACGAAATACACATTTGCTCCAGTCTAGTCTTTTTTTATTTCATTTTAAGTATAAATTGTAACTAGGAGTAAGTGTTTTTGCCCATGGCACACCATGGTGAGTGGCTTATAATTCGAAACCCTCCTCTCTCTTCATTCCCGTTGGTTTTGACTTCAGCTTGCGTTTCACCTCTCTTTAAGTAGGATTCACACCATAATCACAAAATGATTTGTAGTCTTGAATAAACGTCTGCTTGATATTATCTACGTAATTTTGAATTTCATAAACATCATTTAGTTCATTTAATTTCGCTGATCTTATACCTAGAGATTCTAACTCAGATATCAAGTAATTAAAATCTGATCCAGTTTCCATAACGGTGTCAACCAAATCATCCCTATATGAGCCTAGATCCGCAGATATTTCCAAAAGTCAACCACGTATATTGAAATAATATAACCCTCAATTGTACCAACTTTTAGAATATAAGATTTTAGGCTCGATACTTGTAGATATTATTAATTTTTATTATTATTTTTTGTAACTAAATCATAATTAAATTGATGTCAACTTCTGCGTATTAGAAATTATTATGATTTTAGACAGTCTAATTGAAAGATCCTAATAAGAGGATGACGATAGGAATACGAAGTATACTTTTGCACCAGTATAATCTTTTTTATTTTTTACTTATTTTTTATTCTGTTTCCTGGGCCTTGCCACAACCTCCTCAACTCTATATGATATTCTACAATAGTTATGACAATGGGTAACGTCATCCATCTTGAGACATTTACCGCAGGTCCAAGATATGTATTCTTTACATACGTTACAAAGTGAAATAGGCATCAAATGAGTGCCACAAGACCTACAAGAACGGTTGTAATACATAGGCGAAATCGGTCATGACATGCCTATTAGGGTTGTTACCTTTCATCTTGTAGAGTTTGCTAGACTATATTGAAGCATTTTCATGTATTTAGTGATCAATTCTAGTTTATACAACTTGATGTAGTCTATCAAGAAAGTAATCGAGTGATGATGAATAGATCTCTAGAATCGACTGCAAATAGTATTGATAACTATGCCTTAATATGAAAATTATCAATAACGCAAAATCATAGTGCTATTGCTTGCAAGTAAATTCTGATTTGTGGTAAGAATTATAGTGGTCTATTCATCCACACTTTCAGTCAAAGAAGCTTCACAATTGATACTATCTTCAAACTTCCATACATTGAAGAAAATACTTGTCACAGATGATCAGTTACTATACAGAGGTAAAAGCAAGGATCAAATAGTTAGGTAGTTTCATCAGTTTATCTCATCGTCAAATTTATCTGGGGCTAAATTATCTACCAATCTGAGTCCATCACAAGCAATTCTGACACTATCTAACATGAATTGTAATTTTTGTTTTCCATAATACAACCCACGTGAATTACAAATTGTTCAAATATGCTCCATCTACCCTCCAGTAATGAATAGTACCACCTGGAACATTTGGCTCCTGTTCCAGTTGCACCTGTTACTAAAATTGTTCTTTCATTGTTTTTGATCATGACACTACTCTATACTCAATCAATTACTTGCCCGCATGTACTGTTGACGATTGCGCCTCTTATTGTTACACAATATACACCAAACATTTCCATCATTGTCCTGTCCAAATTTAGCCATTGCATATTATGCTAAGGGTCTGAGCCTTGCCTATCTTGTAGAACATGAAGAATCCATTAAAGCATACGGGAAGGCAATAGGTTTGGGTGCCAACTCTAGCGACATGTACTACAA
>JALZOS010000032.1 GCA_030913755.1 Thermoproteota archaeon
CATTTATTCAGCATTCCTGATCCTTTATTATACCATAAAATTGGAATCGATGAATTCAATTTAAATCAACCTGATCGTCTAAGGCTGCGATAAACACATCTATCCATGAGTTATATTCTTTGGGAGATTTGTCTCTACAGTTCATATCTTTATAGTAATGATCATAAATATTAACTAGCCAACTCATTGGGAAACTTTCATTCGTATGATCATATGCCGCATAAATTTAGGAGATGATAAAATGTAGCTCAACCTAGTTAATTTATCTTGCACTTGGATAATTTAAATGTCCATCAATGGTATGAGGTAGGTAATACACCGGATAAACGTATTTTGACTCATCCGGAAACTATTGAAATTTGATATCAGAATCCGTCTTTTACTTAGAAGTCATCTGTTATAATGAATGGGATATTTACTCCACAGTACGACAACTCACAGGTCATGATTACGAACCTGTGTACTAAGAGTCTCCATTGATCGTCAGTACGTTCTTTGAGTCTCACTTGCGTGAATCAAACATGATCTAAGCCATAGGTGAGCGGGTAAGAGGGTCTAGAGTGATGTATTAAATTAGTTTCCACATGGAGTTCATTGCTACTCAATGTTGACAGAATAGGAACGGCTTAGGAAATCTGGCATGATCCCAGGACCTTCGATTCGATTTACCACTATTCTTTGTCTGTCAGGCTGAATTCCTATCCTAATTTTCTTCTTGCCATTTTGAGTATGGAAGTATTGCTCAAAAGTTATCTGCATGGAACTAGATTTAAGTGAGTCGGGAATTTGCGGGTTTATCTCCACTGTATTTTCAATCATATTTATTTTGCTTCCTACCATAAGTTCACGAAAAGCGTATACATACATTCCCACGGACCAGGCCTGAAGTATGCAAGAATTGAATGGTTCTGGCCTATCCCCACGGTACGTTTCAGCAAACATGCCATTTTCAGAAAGAATGCGGTCAGCCATGGAAGAGAGATATTGAACAGCCTTTTCGCTTCTTGAATACATGATTTCGCTAATAGCAGCCCATCCTGTAACAAGTGGCCAAACAGCTCCATCGTGATATAAGGAAGGATGGTATTTAGGATCAAGCGAGCTCAATGTTCTAATTCCCCAAGGTGTGGTCAGGTCTTCACCCTCAACTCGGTTTAGAACCGATCTGATTTTTTCTGTTCCAGATACCGCACCTGCGAGAACGAAAATTAACGGATTGGGACGAATGCTGGCATCTTTAGACCCATCTCTTCTTATGGTATCGTAGTAATACCCAATTTTTGGTTCCCAATATTCCTTATCTATTTTTGACTTTAATTTATCCGCCGCATTATTCCACTTCTTTTGACTCTCCAGATCACCGACGAGTCCCGCTAATTCGCTTCCTGACATCAAACTTTCATAGAACAAACCTTGGACATCATTTGCATTCTTTCTTCTGTCGATATGATCCATCCATGTGGAATCTTGGATTGGCAGTTTTTCGGCAGTTCCAGAAAAACCGTGTTCCACCAGCCCGTCTTGATCAACATCCTTCAAAAATCCCCAGTTTACAAGATCAGTGATAGACTTCCATCTTCGTTTTAGGTATGCCATATCTCCTGTCCCATAAACATATTGCTTTATTGCCCAAGGAAACAAAAAAGTGGAGTCTGCGGACCCGTATGTCGTATTATGGAGAAATGATTTTCCACTTATTATCATTGGAAGTTCTCCTCTTAGGGCACGCTTAGAATTAGATTTTGCTTGATGTTTTAGAAAATTTTCAATTACATGGAAGGCAAAATCATATTCACCCAGGGACAAATAGCCTCTTAATGACCATCCTGTGTCTCTTGCCCAATAATTTGGAAATCGAGGTAAGCCTGCACTAATGCCAGGTCCAAGTTTATCATAGTCGGCTTTCAAATATTCTAGGCTATTTTTTGCTTTTTCGAACGCCTTAATCAGCTTATTAATCAGGGAATCAGAATTGGAAGTACAACTAATATTTAGAGTGTTTTCTGAAAATTGAATAAAATGGTTTCTCGTATCGTCAAGAAGTTTCGTATAATTTTCGCGCATAAATTTAAATTCATTTAAACAATCTCGTGGACTGGTAAAGCTACCAACACCGACTAGCGCAATTTCCTTTGTCAGACCTTCTTCAAGATCCAGATCATAAGATAATTCTAGATCGTTATCAAAAGAATCTGTAAGAATTCGAAACGGTTTCATAGACTTGGAAGCTACCCCAATAGTTCCGAAATAATGCGCAACCTCCTTCTTCGCGAATGTCCTAATTTGTAAGCAATTCTCAGATTTATAATACTTGGATACATTACTCTGGGAGATGGCCGCTAGTCCGTAACTCGTTATATTCCCGTCGATCATAAAATGAACGCGTATCTTCCGTTTGGAATACGATTTATTGTCCGGAATGAGACCTACCAAGTCGCCGCTAATCTTATCAAAATTGAATTCAAGTTTCATGATAAATCCTTTACTGCTTGTTGGTACGAACAAAGTTCTCTTGACTTGTATTCCAGCTACTTCATGCCGGGTATAGAGAACACCGCCTTCATGTCTTGATGCAACCACAAAATTGGGCAATCTTTTACGAACTCCATCATCAACCGAAACTTCAACAATTATTCGACCGAAGGCTCTAGCAGGAGGAACGTAAAGACCGCCATTGTCATATCTAGCTCCCATCCACGTCCAATTGGCAGAAAGGGACCCATTAGAGGAACAAACAATGTAAGCCTTCCGACCAGACAGGATCAAAGGTGTAGTGAAGTTCTTAAATATTGTATCTTCGCCAGTAGAGAATATGTCAGTCTCATCCGACACGTTCGTAGGAATAAGCACTCTTTCTTTTTTATTCCCTACATGATCTGTGAATGTGAATGGTACTATGATCTGTTCAAATCCCTCGAGCTTACTCAGTATGACTATCTTGTGCCTCTTGCCCTCATCAAGGTCCACTCCAATAATCAGAAATCTCGCGCTCTGAAACGGCTTGAATGATATAGGTCTATTTTCTGATAAAACGGTGGCATTGACTAAGTCATCCGAGGTTGCTATCAAGATTGATTTTTTTTGAATCGGCAATTCGTCTACATAGATATCTAATCCAACTATGTTCCCTCCTAGGGGAACAGGGGGGTTTAGGAGTGAAAAAATGAATCCACATTCTTTATTATTCCCGGCATTCACTATCGCGTTTTTTAGACTTCCCTCTACATAGGATAACACCGTATGAGTTCTATCAAGAGTCCTTGTCATTCATAATCTCCGTCTAAACAGAATTAAACATCCCTTTCAGAGCCCACACACCTATGGAAGCAGAAAATGTCTATTAAAACTATCTTGTACAAACTATTTGATGTCAATAATCAATACAACTTCACGTATATCTCTTCATTTGTCAGACGAGATTCTCCTTAAAAACAGAATGGGATAAACTTCCGACTGACTTAAAAGGATTAAAAAATGATGAAATACTTGTCCGGGTATTGGTCTTGGTAAAGAATGTAGAAATCACTAGAAGAGGTCAAGTCAAGATAATGGGCATTCTAAATGCCAGCCCAGAATCATTCTATGAAAAGTCTATAGCAATAGATTCAGAATCGATATCGCAGCGTGCAAAGGAATTGGAATTAGAAGGAGCAGATATTATAGACATAGGCACAATGTCCACAGCTCCTTATTTAGATACGATGATACCCGTAAAGGTAGAAGGAGAAAGAATGCGAATCGCAATGAAAGCTGTGAAGGGAGCGACAAACTTGCCAGTATCTATAGACACACCAAGAGCTGAAGTAGCTAAGTTATCTATTGATTTGGGAGCTGACCTCATTAATGATGTCACCGGTCTTATACATGATAAGAAAATGGCTGACGTAGTGTCGCAATCAGGACTTCCGATAATAATCAGCGCATTTAGTAATGGTCATCCAGTATGTAACTTTGGCGATGTTCGTGAAACTATAGGATTATTAAGGCAAAGTATTGAAATTGCCCATTTGAAGATGATCACTGATGAGAATATTATCGTCGATCCTTC
>JALZOS010000037.1 GCA_030913755.1 Thermoproteota archaeon
TGCCAGTAGAGAGCACTGCAACTTTTGTTAAAAGACCTTTGGCACTCCAAGATATCTTTTCTAAGTCAGAGGATACGCCGTCGTTGCTTACTGCTCAAATATCAAACTTTAAAACTTATGCGACTAAAATAGAACCAGATATAGAAAAGGTGTACTACGACACCGATATGCCTTCAAATGAGGCCATGATGGATTTATACAATAGGGGTGTCTCGATAAGTCAAATTACAAAAGTACTAAGTGTAGGAATGCTTGGCAGGAAAAATGCTCGCAGGTTAGTGCCTACGAGATGGAGTATTTCAGCAACTGACCAAACTATCTCCGCAAACCTAATTCGGGTAATAAAGGATTATCAGACGTGGGACCAATATAACGTCTTCACTTATTCACATCTAGGTAACAGGTATTCAATAATTTTAATTCCAGATCCTATATGGTCATTTGAGATGGTGGAAGCCTGGTTTGATACTAAGGGTACAATCGTCTTCGGATCGGATTTTGAAGATGGAAGAGGCTTAACCCATTACCCCACTATTGCAGGAGCATATTTCGCTGCAAGACTGGCGGTCACAGAATATCTTGAAAGAACTAAACGATTAGCTTCCGTGTTAATTTTAAGGGAGATACATCCAGAATATGTGCTGCCGGTAGGTGTATGGCAAATAAGGGAAGGAATACGCATGGCCATGCGGAATAAACCTGTCATCTTGCATAGCATGGACTCTTCAATGAATTTTGGGATTAAGGGTGGTTCTGTCTCATTAACTGAATGGGTGGGTAATAGTAGGATTCTGAAAGAGAGAAGGCAGCAAAAAAGAATTTCAGATTTTTTCATGGAACAATAACTATAGATATAATCAGACGTGAACCTAAAATAAGAGGCCTGAACATGAATGTGATGAATCAGTCTACCCCAGAAGATGCAAATGATTCCTTTTATCAAGCATTCGAAGAACTATCGATAAAAAATATGGACAAAATCTGGAGCCACAGTGAAGTTACTACATGTGTACATCCAGGATGGGAGTTGGTTGTGGGTTGGATTGCAATTCGAGGAAGTTGGATACAGATCTTTGAAGATACAGAAAGTATCAAAATAAGTGTCAATACTCTGCGGTCTAGAAAACACGGTAGAGTGGCAATAATAATATGTCTCGAGCATATACAGGCTCTAGTGAAAGGCAAAGGCCATAAGTTCGGTGTTGTGACCACCAATGTCTTCGAGAAAGCTGAAGAGACGTGGTTTCTTGCACACCATCACGGATCGGCCTTGTCAAATTATTTTGGACCGAATTCTGAAATCCTTTGATGCTCTCAATTTCTGCCATATGGGTAACCTTTAAGGCGAATACAGATTTAGGCTAAGCAATAAAAAATAAATGATATATGTATGAAAACTTGGATGGCTCAATTATGAAAATGTGATACAATGATATTATGAAGAAAAATTGACATAGCAATGAAATTATTGAAACTACGGGTAATGATTATAGTGAAACAGGGCCTGGTGCCGATGATATTGTGATGGATGAAGGTAATGATATGATTACTGGTAAGGATGATAGAGATCAGATCGGGAGACCAGACGACTGATCTGATTATCGACTTTTTAGGTTCGATGAAATTATGATCTATTGTAGTATTCAAATCAATACGCTCCCCGACAGAAGTAGGGATTTGATAGGTTTGTCCGAAAGGCAAGGATGAAATTGAACCAACAGTCCATGGACTGAGATGAAGCAAGCAAAGAGTATAGGTTCACACAGATTCTAGTTGAAATTTTTATATAATACATTCAGTTTAGGGACATCGAAGGCCGTGAGAGGAGTGGAAATGATTTTACCAAAAGAGGGTAGGAAAACAATATTGTCCTAAAGTAGTGCAATTTATATAAAGTCGATAAAATATGACCTGAATGACCTAAGTTTGGCACAATAGAGATGTTATTCCAGAAGATAGTATAAAGCACATATATTCGCAATTATTAGAACGAGAATATATATATTTGGATATGCCGTCTTTTTCGGTAAGAACAGAGAAATGACCAGTGTAGTAGAAATATTGTCCTTGATAGCGGAATCAAAATGTAGCTCGATTTTTAGAACGATGGGCGAATTTGGCGAACCAACAGAACTTCATATAACTAGACTCCATATGACAAGAAAGCAATTCTATTCTAGATTAAACCAATTGATAAATAATGATCTAGTAAAGAGATCTCAGGGCAAATACGAGCTTACTTTATTCGGAAAAGTTGTTTTCGAGATTGAAGACAAGATCCAA
>JALZOS010000047.1 GCA_030913755.1 Thermoproteota archaeon
GATTTATCTTTCATACAGAAAGAATGTTCGGTTTTTTCAAGAAGTATGGACATAGGGTCATTCCTTGCGAGTGTAATAGGCCTTGAAACCGACAAATACGAAGCCATTGAAACTGGCTTCTTTGCGGGTTATAAATTTGAAACAAACAAACCGTTTCCTTATCTGTCTATTGCTATTCGTAACTTTTTATCCATCGGATTGAGCCCTAGCCTCACAATCTTCAAAAATATGGCAAATAATTCCGTAGATTTGATATGATCAAGAATAGTCTGATTTTAAGTGATGATGTGAATTTCCCCTTGCTATATAGGTGGCAACTCTGTCTTCCTATCAAACCCACCCGAACCAAATTTGCAGTAAAAACACTGATCAGACTGCATATATGATATTTTCTGAATAGAAATAGCTCCTAGTTTTAGGGCAATTTTAGTCATTAAACGGTATTTAAAGGGCATAGATGGGATAACTTCATCAAAGTAAATGTGGTAGTGGTCCGGACAAAACTTCAAAGTAACCGGGGATTTATACCTTACATCAGACATCTCCGCTTTGTTATTTGCAGCAATAGTTTTCGATATATTAATTTGTTCTCTGATGTACTCATGTTTAGGGCACGGACAGTCTTTACCATTAGGATGTTTATATGCCGGAGTATTTTTCCAATCGAAGTCAGGATATTCTTTCTCAAAATCATCCATTAAAATCAACACTATTTCCATCACATCAAATATAAACATGTATCTCAGCACTAGTGAATCCGTATTTGTATCCCTCAAGATTCAGCTGGACAGAGACGAAAAATATATTTACATGATTAAAGAAATCTCGATAGAAGTGCTACGCGACCAGCCAAGTGAAGGGGCTAACAAGAATTCATCAACAACCACCTCCAGTCTTACTAGGAATGACAATAACGTCCCAACAAGTCAACAGGAGAACTCCGTTGAGTCTAATTTGCAAACATTGTTGGAATTCAAAAAAATGCTTCAAAAAGAACAACAAGATGGAGAAAGTAAGGTACAAGCAATCAACGAAAAAATAGATTCGACTAAAAAGGAAATAGATGAACAACGAATAATCCTAGAAGATTTAAGACTCAATCTTAAGAAAATTAATGAGGCTAAGGATGCGGAATACCCAAGGTTTCTAGAGCTCAAGAATAATCTTATGGAGCTTCGCAACAAGATGAAAACTTTGGATGAGAAAAAAGGAAACCCAGGTATCTCAAAGCCCCATAAGGAGAGATTTGATATGGTGAATCTAGCTAGAAGTTTTGATCAAATTGAAAGGGATATTCAGACAAAAAAGCTATCTAAGGAAGAAGAAAGAAAATTAGTTGCAAGATCCAAAGAAACAGCTATAAAGTTACATGCCCTGAGATTGATCCATAAGAACGAGGATGATTACAGAAATGTCGTTTCCCAATACGAACAGTTGAAGGCTAAGATTACCTCAATTTTTAACCAAAAGTCAGAATTTGGTGAGAGGATAGGTAAACTCAAGGAATCGTTAGAAGAATTACTAAATTTACGAGAAACCTTGTATGAAGACAGAAGGAAAACCATTAGAGAAGTTAGAGAAAATGGAGCCAAGCTTGACATGGTTGAAACTCAACTCAACGCAATCGAATACAAACGGAGTCACTATTCAGCAGCAAGGTCAAGAAGGACGAGAGACGGAGTTGAGAGAAAAGAGTTTAAACAAGAAGCAATGCAGGAAAGAATCAAACGTAACAAGGAAAATCAGGAACGCTTTAATTTACTAAAAGATGCTGCATTAAGGAAAATGTCAAGTGGTGGCAAATTGACATTTGATGAAATGAAATTGATATATGGCGACGATGGGACGTACGATCAATCTTGAGTTTCGAAGTTACAAATGACAGACCTTATAAAATAGAACAGGTATTATTTTATTCCACATACAATTAATCAAGATGAATTGGCTTGTCACAGAAAATGTTGGAATACAGCTAGTAAAAATTGCGCGTCTGGCTTTAGAAAAGTTTGTGACAGAGGGTGAGATAATTAATCTTGATAGAAGTGAAAAATTTTCTCAGAAGGCTGGTGCATTTGTTACCTTATACAGTATAGTCGAACCAAAAGAATTTAGTCTAAGGGGATGCATAGGATACCCGCTGCCAAGTATGTCATTATGGAAGTCTGTGACAAGCGCAGCCATTAAAGCTGCTACAGAGGATCCCAGATTTCAACCACTGGCAAAGGGTGAATTAGAAAATGTCATTATTGAAGTATCAGTTCTCAGTGATCCAACCCTAGTCGAAGCCTTAGGAAGGGAAAATATTTTCAAAAAGATTGCAATAGGAAAACATGGCTTGATATTTGAGAGCCCACTAGGTTCAGGCCTCTTACTTCCCCAAGTTGCATTGGAACATGGATGGGATGAAAGAGAATTTCTTGAAAACCTGTGTCGCAAGGCAGGCTTGCCGGTCAATACTTGGCTGTCCCGAAATTCACTGATATATACATTCGAATCTATCATTTTTAGAGAGGAAAGTCCGCATGGAAGGGTAATTTGTGTAAAACTCTAACCTGCCTAGTCGGTATTAAGTTCACAATAATTATCGTAGTGGGCAACTGGAAGATGTCGATATTGTAAATAAACAGAGTCTTTTCCCTTTGTGAACCACAAGGAAAACCTCACAACGTCAGAAAACATGAGAGTATGTGGGACAATTTGATATGATGCAATATCGTTTGTTCTTTATTGTTTATTCTTTATTCATGACGCCAGTCTCAATATCTTTCCGGTATGCATTATATCAGCCATTATATTCCTGAATTTCAAAAATGTCTTTTGTCGGCATCTCAATAATTACACAAATTTTTCAGTATTTTTATAATGATGTCATTAAATGAATTTGAAATGCCGTTACCTGTTTCTATAACACCGATACCAAGGAATCTTTGCCCGGTCTGCAAAAAAACCTCGGAGGGTCGGTCATTTAATACGAAGAAACTGTCCCCCTCACAAAACTAAGCATATAAACCTCAATCTCAAGATCTAAGAGGCACGGCTATAGAAACTATAACTGATTTATAGAGGATTCAATTTCATTTCTGTCGTGTGCGGTAGGACACTCCTCAAGGTATCTGGCTAGGTCTGATTTAGCTCCTCCTCTATCATTTGTATTCATTCTTACTATTGCTCGATTCTTGTAAATAGGTCCAAATCTATGTGGATGAAGATTAATTGCTTGAGTGTAATACTTTTCAGCTGACAAATAATCACCTTTTTTCAAGTAATAGTTGCCCATCCCTCTACATGACAGGTAAAATCTGGGATTCAGATCTATTGACCTCTGAAAACACCCTATTGCTTCTTTTGAATCTAAATCGTTGTAAACCGATCCTAATATGCTCCATGCTAGCGCATTTCCCTCATCCAAATGAAGCGCATTCTTTAGCAATGGGATAGCATTTTGAAGATTTCTGGTTTGAATGAATCTTTCTGCTTCAAGACACATTCTATACGATTCCTTTTGCTCAAGTTCTTCTTCCTTTATACGGTGAGCCATGTCTTTTGGCAGGATCATTACGGATATTGACCCATCTTGCTGCCAATAATCCAGAAATTTCTTTTCTGGGAACGCACCTTCCTTATCTGGCTCGGGAATGTATGTAAGTATGCGTCGTTCTTCAATACTATAACCTGTAACAATTGTTGCGTGTTGGATAGCCTCATAAATTCCAGGCATGATAACTATTATCGGAATTCCTTGGTCGATCCGTTTTTTGAGTTCCTGTAATTCACCTTTATATGTATGAACTATGAACCCGTGAGATTCTGCAATCTCAATGCCTTCCATAAACAGCGAGCCCTTTATGTCGCTATACCGTTTGGATCTTTCGCGGGCTTCCTCAACAAATCCCTCTTCGCCCCAGTACTTTAGGACAACATTAATCGCTAAAGGCATGCATGGACTATCTTCATTCTTGCTCACGGTTGGAAGTATTAGTGAATGTTGAACCTTAGAATTCATGTTTTCTCATAGAGTCAATACCGAATAAATTTGTTCATGTTATAAATTCAAAAAATTTCGAAATATTTCGAATCCGAGTTCACTACTTCGTTCCGGATGAAACTGTGTCCCATAGATTTTCTTTTTGGTATGACAAAATATCTCATACGGACTAAATTGAGAACTGGCAACGCTGACAAATTCTTTTGGCAATCTAGCAATATTATACGAGTGACTCTCATAGGCTTCCCAAATCCCCTTTTTTGTCATTAAATCATTTTCTCTATGAATATTTATCTTGGTCATCTCCATAACTTGTTTAACTCGACGAATTGATCCCCCAAAGGTAAGTGCTATGATTTCTGCGCCATAGCAAATACCCAACAAAGGCTTATCATAAGAATGACATAATCTAATAATTGATGAATTCGTAGCGTTAATACGCTTATCATTCTTTTTCCTTCCAGACAAGATTATGCGATCGTAGGAAAGAGGGTTTGGAACTTCAAGGCATTTCCTACATTCGTATTTTTGATCTAATTTGTCAAGACAATGGAGAATATCTGAAGTAAAAGGCGAGTTATTATCCAAAACAAGTACTTTCAAAAATATACACCTATCTTATCTATCGCCTATAGAGATATAATGATTCTCAATAATCGCATTCATGTTCAGAAGGACTCCAAAATCTATATGATCTTCTCATCTCCATTTGCATACTCTGCTGTCGCCTCGATCTTTGATCTTTCGATGAAGCTCACGATCGATTCCGATATATTTTGACAATCAGAATCACTCGCATATTTGAAACTACCTTCGCCAAATGAATGTCTAGGGCATATTGAATTTGGGTTTATTATTCTGCATAGGTTTGCATTAAATATGTGCTCGACTTCCGGTATCTTATCTAATTCAACTTCATTTGCGAGTTTTTCCTAATGGGTGTTTTTTAGACCACTAAACATCAGGAGATATGTTTCAACCG
>JALZOS010000077.1 GCA_030913755.1 Thermoproteota archaeon
CATTTAGTAATGGTCATCCAGTATGTAACTTTGGCGATGTTCGTGAAACTATAGGATTATTAAGGCAAAGTATTGAAATTGCCCATTTGAAGATGATCACTGATGAGAATATTATCGTCGATCCTTCGATTGGATTCTTTAGGAAGGTAGGGAGAAATCCTTTTTTTACAAAAATCACGAAACGCGAATGGTATGAAAGGGACTTGGACATCATATCGGATCTGGAAAAACTGGATGTTCTTTCTAGACCTCTTTGTATTTCAGTATCAAATAAATCATTCATAGGTCATGTCTTGCGTCTTAATAAGGATGAGAGAATTATTCCATCAGTAATTTTCGAATTGCTGTGTTTTCTAAAAGGTGCATCAATTATTCGTACACACAATGTTAGAGAAATTAAATTAGCTCTGAAGACTCTTAAGGTATTGCCCTCCGCTATAATAGATAAACTGAAATTTACTTCTTTTTGACCCTGATTCCGTTTATAAGCATGTTTTATTTTGCGTAGCACTGCCTCGCTTGAAGATCTGCGACAAACGCTTATAATCCCTAAAAATGTCTATAAATTAAGGAAATATTGGCTATAAGAGAAGGATTAACTTTCGACGATGTTCTTCTGATTCCTAAAAGATCACCCATAATTTCTAGGTCTCAAACTCGACTGAAAACACGACTTTCGAGGAACATTACATTGAACATTCCACTAGTCAGCGCAAATATGGACACCGTGACTGAATCCAGTATGGCCATTGCATTAGCACGCGAAGGGGGAATTGGCGTTATTCATAGGTTCATGACAATTGAAGATCAGGTCGACGAAGTACTTAAAGTGAAAAGATCCGAATCTGTAATTATAGAACAACCATACACGATTTCGTCAGATAAGACTGCATTAGATGCTAGCAAAATGATGCAAGAGTGCGGAGTGTCGGGCTTGCTTGTGATGAAAGAGAACAATGGAGAACTTGCGGGAATTATAACCCGTCGTGACATAATGTTTCTGGACTTCATGAACACAAGCATCACGGACGTCATGACAAAAGATGTTGTCACCGTCAAAACAGGAATAACTATCCAAGAAGCAAAAGAAATCTTGCATAAACATCGAATTGAAAAACTTCCAGTAGTGGATAATTCAAAAAAGATAATTGGTCTTATTACGAGTAAAGACATTTTAAAGATGGAAAGGTTTCCGTTAGCATCCAAGGACAAGAAGGGTAGGTTACTAGTTGGAGCGGCGGTCGGTGTAAAGGGTGATTATCTGGAGAGGGCCGAGGCACTACTCGAAGCAGGAGCGGATGCTATCGTAGTGGACATCGCACATGGACACAGTAATAACGCGATAAATACAGTCAATATGATAAAAAAGGCATTTCCAAAATGCGAATTAATTGCCGGAAATGTTGCGACTGGAGAAGGTGCAAAGGATTTGATCAAAGCTGGAGTGGATGCCGTAAAGGTGGGAGTTGGTTCTGGCTCGATTTGTATAACTCGCATAGTTACAGGATCAGGCGTCCCTCAATTAACTGCTGTAATTGATAGTGTTAAAGTTGCTAGCGAATTCGATATACCTGTTATTTCGGATGGTGGAATAAGAACGTCTGGAGATGCTATCAAGGCTCTTGCTGCAGGTGCATCTTCTGTCATGGTTGGAAGCATATTTGGAGGGACCGATGAAAGTCCAGGTAAGACCATCGTAAGACATGGAAAAAAATTCAAGATGTACAGGGGCATGGCATCATTTTATGCCTCCTTGGGAAGAAAATATCGAGAAGAAGGGGTCGAAGTAATCGATGCAGAAGATCCAAATGACTACATCCCGGAGGGAGTGGAAGCCATGGTTCCTTATAAGGGCAGTGTCACTGATATTATAAAACAACTTGTTGGGGGGCTTCGGTCCGGTTTAAGTTACTGCGGCGCCAAAGATATACAGCAAATGCAGATCAATGCTGAATTTGTGAAAATAACTCCTGCTGGTTATATCGAGAGTCAGCCGCATGATGTTGACCTCATGTAGAATTTAATATTTATTCACTTTACATTTCGACACATAAACGTAATGACGGAGGTGGAGACTGATAGTTGTTTGTCTAATGTCTGAAAGAAGTATTGAGAGGTAAAATGTAAACAAGGATCGGAGGATCATGATTAGATAATATATTCATATCAGCAAACATAATTTCCATAGTAACTTATATGCAACCCAGTTCATTAGATGCATGTTATGGCCCCAAACGCTATTATTGATACTTCTAATCCCTACACGCGGGGCCGAATTTATTCCATCATCAAACGTAAGCAAGACGGTAGATGTCATTTTTGCGATCTTGAGTTTACTTCGGATGACAGCATCGTAAGCTGTGGTCACGGGAGGAGTTATTATCACGAATCATGTGCGAAGAGATTGCATATAATTTAATGTAACGAACAGGCTAACGAGACCAGGATTTGCCTGGGTTGAACTATGAATATGTTAACGTAAAATTGTACCAGACATAGACACATTCATGAAAAAATCTCGTAGGTAGGGCTTAAATCTTTACGTCATTAGTTCGTGTTCCTATAGTTATAGTCATTTAAGAAAAGACCATACGCTAAGATTCGGTCTCTAATTGCCTTGTCTTTTTGTCTTGAGGATTAGCGACACAATGCTAGAACAATAGTTGCTGAAAACCTCGTGACTAATTAAAAAAAGAGTATGTTTTTATTCGAATCCATTAATTGGGAACCTGTATGAGATATTCCAATGTCGCGTGAAAAAACCTTCTATGTCCTGATAATTTCGGGTTTAGTATTCGTAATAATAGGAACGTTATCAATATACGACTCAAATATACCGAGGGCTGCATCATTAGATGGTACTGTGAAGCCTCGGGCGACAGATATTTTAACTCCAATTATGGACACCGGGAGCAAGGCAAAAATTACTATAAATGGTTCAAGATTTGATTTCACCGTATATGGGCCTGACAAAGAAATAGCTATCTCGGTTAAAAATAAGACGTACTTCAATTACGATCTTGTTGCTAGTAAATCTGGTGAATTCAGATTCGAGATAAAGAACATTGGAACATCTTCATTGACTATCGTGGGAAGTGCCGACACTAAAGCTACCACCCTTGCGATTGGGGCCGCGATGATGTTAATTATAACAGGAATAATAGTATCTGGCTTGGGAATAAGGTCTAAGATGAGATAATTTAGATAGTATCTTACAGGAGAATACGTTTAACCCATAGTTCCTTGCTCGTATGATCCCAGAATTTTCAGAGATGTGCTTCTGCTGAGTATCGAATTTATCCCATCTTTAATATTTATATCATCACAATGCCCTTCAATATCGACATAAAAATTGTATTCCCATGGTTTTTCTTTTGTTGGACGCGATTCTATCTTTGTAAGATTGATCTGTCGAGCTGCAAACTCTCGTAATACGGAGAATAATGCTCCTGGTTTGTGCTGGAGACGAAATATGAAAGATGTTCTATCCTTTCCGCTGGGTTTGGTCTCATTGTCAGAAAGTATGAGGAATCTTGTGAAGTTGTTCCTCTTGTCCTCGATCCCATCTTCTAGAATTTCCATACCATAGATCTCAGCGGCTCTTCTGCTTGCTATTCCTGCAGCATCTCGAATTGCCTTCTCTTTTATCATTCTCACTGCTCCGGCAGTGTCGTAGGTTGGAATTGGTTCAAGATTTTTGTTTCTGAGGTAGTTCCTACATTGTGCAATCGCCTGAGAATGTGAATATACCTTCGTAATTCGGGATGAATGTCGAAAATTCTCAATTAGACAATGATTTATGCGGAGAAAAATTTCACCCGAAACCTTCTTTTGAGTATCCAATAACAGATCATAAATTTCATTCACACTACCTTCGATGGAATTTTCAATTGGTACCACGGCATAGTCCGCAGTTCCATCATCCAAAGCTTCAAATACGCCTTGGAATAGTTTTTTTGGAATCAGATCTGAATCTGGAAATACTTTTAACGCCGCAATTTCGCTATAGGCTCCATGTTCTCCCTGAAAAGCCACTTTTTTACTATGCAATTATCTTCCGGTTAATTTATGGTACCTATTCCGGAATTATATGTTTGTCTTGTCAAGCTTCTATGGGATCGGGACACGCTAAACGACATATGGATTTACATGATTGAGATATTCGGCGAACAATGTTTCGATTAATATTATTTCAGAATGAGAGCTAAGCATAACATACTGAAAACGCTACTCTGCGGGATAAGTATTTAACATATATGTTTCAATCAGTCTTACCTTCGATGCAAATAGGAGAACAACAGATAGATTCTTTGGATAGGGAACTTTTGAATGAAATTCAATGGGTTTTTCCCTTTGTACAACAACCATTTCTAGAAATCGGAAAGCATCATGGAATATCTGAAAATGAAGTTATGGGAAGAATTTCTCGCATGAAGAAAAAGGGGTTAATCAGACAAATTAACGCCATATTCGATACCCGAAATCTAGGATACAAGAGTGCTTTGATAGCAGTTGCGGTTGAACCAGACAAGCTTGACTCTGTGGCCAAAGAAGTGAACAAACATCCAGGCGTGAGTCATAACTATGAACGTAATCACGAATTTAACATGTGGTTTACTGTGGCAGTTCCTCCTGATGGTGATATGAAGGGAGATCTCGATAATCTTTCTGTTCTCGATGGCGTCATTAAATATAGGTTATTACCCACGTTGAAACTTTACAAGATCGGGGTGAGGTTGGATATGGTTAACGATGACCCAGAAAAACCACTTCCAGAGAAGGATGTAAAACAGATGAAGCCAAAAAAATTCGATATCACTGCGGAGGATAAGTGCTTCATTAGAGAACTTCAAAAAGATCTAAGGGTAGTCTCTGAACCATTTAACGAACCGGCCAGAAATCTTGGTATGTCAGTGCAGGAGCTTTTTGAAAGAGCAAATCAATACCAGAGCTCTGGAATTATGAGGCGATTTGCAGCCATATTAAGACATAGAGATGTTGGTTTTACCGCAAATGGGATGGTGGTTTGGAAAGTACCAGAGGACAAAGTCGACGAGGTCGGACATAAACTTGCGTTATTTCCTCAGGTTAGCCATTGTTACAGGAGGCCAATATACCAGGACTGGCCATTCAATTTGTTCAGCATGATTCATGCAAGAACGATCGAAGCCGCAGAAAAGATCGCGTCTGAAATGTCTCGTCATACAGGAATGACTGAATACAAGATACTATTTAGCTCAAGGGAATTTAAGAAAGAAAGAGTGAAGTACTTCGTTGACAGTTAGCTTCCTTTGGGGTCATGGCTAATCATTTCGATTCATTAAATCCATTGGCAAACAAAGATTCTTATTAAATTTGTTAAACATTTCGCTGCGCGCGAAGTTAGCCCAGCCTGGTTAAGGTACGAGCTTCCCAAGCTCGGGATCGCGGGTTCAAATCCCGCACTTCGCACCCTCCGGCTATTGGTTAGGTCTTTTTAGTCTCTGACTCAAAACTTCCTTTGATTTGGGAATGACTGAAATTTTCCAGGTTAGAGGGTTGTGACGGGAATCAAAGAAAAAGTCTTTGTCGAAGAACCAAGTCATCTCTACTCAGGTCTACTAGACCGATAAATCCATACCATCAATTATTGGTAAATACTGACACCTAGTCAGCTGCCTAAAATGAGTCGAGACAATTTTTACCATAAAACCTAGAATACGAAATAAAATAGGGTTTTTACTATTTCAATATTTCATGCTTGTTTCGACAC
>JALZOS010000097.1 GCA_030913755.1 Thermoproteota archaeon
AGTGCTTTGCTCCTGTGGTACATCAGAATGGGCATATGATGGAGGTTGATACCCTAAGTGGAGGTGAAAAAACAGCAGTCGCCATGGCTTATCGGCTTGCTCTAAACGAAGTTATAAAGAGGCTTGCAAATATGGACGATAATTTGCTGATCCTAGACGAACCTACTGATGGATTCAGTAAGGAGCAAATGTATCAGCTCAAGTACGTTTTCGATGGTCTAAATGCATCTCAGGTAATAATCGTGTCACATGAAAAGGAGCTGGAAGGTTTTGTCGAGTGTACGTGCAGGGTCGTTAAGGAAGGAGACTGTTCCAAAGTAGAGAAACTATATTAATTCTCAAACATACTGCTAAGCAAGGGGTAATGTTTACGCAAGATCATAAATTGAGCCATTTCTGCTTTAACCTTTTCCATTACAGTCTCAAACTTCTTGTCGCCCAAAGCATTGATCGTACCTAGCAAAATGCCATTCATTAAGAACACAATATTGGCCTTGATTATGGAATTTGCGATCTTAGAAATCCAGATCTCATTTCCAGGGGGTCCGGGGTCAAGAAAGAATAATGCAAGTGTTTCCGTAGCAGCAGGGTCGGAAAATAGAGCCAAACTCTGAGGATTAGCGGCAATAGTACGGCTTATTGCACTTGCTGCGACGGCCAAAAGAATTTTGTTATCATCTAAAAATGACCTGGCGATATTCTGTACAATTTCTTGTAAATTAGTTATCTCTTTCGAGCTACGAATTTTTTCGATAGCTAGTCGACAGACCTCAAGCCTTGACTCAAAAATTCCCGTCTCTTCGAGAAGGCGACCTTTTCGCTTCATTAAATTGTCTACTTGATTCTCCGTTATGGATTTTTCTTCGCAGAGTTTGGCATACTTATTGCGTTCTAAACCAATACAATCTGATATTTCCCTACGTTTATCTTCCAACTGACGAACAGAGCTTGATAATTTAAGGCCATTTTCTATCTGTTCAACTGTCAGACGCCGTGCTTTAATCTCTCGGGCGATTGGAACTAAATTTGATATATCCTTGTCCCTGAGAAGGCGGACAAGTTCGTCTTGGCCTTTAAGGTCCAAATATTCCAGGTGGTACTTTTTGACCTTATCAGAGGAGATATCGAGTTTCAAAGAGACTTCGTGAAGGGTACAATTCCTTTCAAGCATTTCAAACGCTTCCGAACGTCTAATTGATTCCTGCACTTTCTCTATAGTATGAGGTCCCACATGGAGTTCTTTCATAATTGTAGCCCATGTTTTTTCCCCTTTTAGCATTCTCTTAATGCGCTCTCCTTTTTCAGATAGCATAAGATATCTAAAATGTGTCTCAGTTTTTTTAGGATTACGGTTACTTCTTTCTTTGTCCAAAGATCTGAGGAAGTTTGATAAATATGCCAGATAATATTCAGGGAATATCAATACTCGCTGGTACCCGCTTACTACCGCTTACTACCCGCTTACTACTGATTGCTACCCGCTTACTACTGATTGCTACTTGCTGCTACTGTTTGACCATGGGATCGCTCTCGCATTGAAAATATCCTGGTTCTGTCATAAAGAGGAGTTTATATTATCACAGGTACAATGCCCATAAGGGAATTCAGGAGATCTAGTAGTTCAAGACAATCCCGATTTGATATTGGGGCCGGTGGTCTAGCTTGGTTAAGATACCGCCTTGACATGGCGGGGGTCGAGGGTTCAAATCCCTTCCGGCCCACTCTAGTTTATGCTCACTTTGCACGTTATTCATTATTTCACCATTAGAAACTGTACACAGTTTTGGATATTATAATCATCCATGACTTTTGTTTCTAATTAGTATACTCCAGTACGACAATATGCTGATTTTGCGCCATCCGAATTGGCAATTATTTCCCTAATTCCGTTGCTCATGAATTCCATTGATTTAATTGAAATGTCCTTTCCTTCTGCTGACGTTATGTAATTATTCGGTTCAATTCCAATGCTTCCTGTTACAGTCTTGGCTGATGGGTAGACATCCTTAAGGGTTAGATTTCCTGCTATATTTTGAAGTTCATTTTTGGGAATATCCGCGGTTAATACGCTTGCATCAATGTTGGGATAATATTTCACTTTTTGCTGTGATGTTACGGTTAGAGGGTATTTATCTTTAAAATGCTCGATGTCAGAGTCTTTGCCACTGAAGATGATAGGTATAATCGCATCTTTTGGTTCGACCTTGCTCAATTGTAGCCTTAAAGTCTCT
>JALZOS010000258.1 GCA_030913755.1 Thermoproteota archaeon
TCAAGCTACCTTGCTGCAGGAAAAACGTTCCAACACCCATTCAGTACCGCAGGAACATTTGACTACTACTGCACTCTTCATCCTTTCATGACGGGTAAAGTCGTGGTCAACTAAATACTCTTTTTTCTTTTTTATTTTTTAATTCAAATTTTAATCGTGCTTTCATCTTAATTATCAAGCAGGCAATTCTACAAATTCCACAAAACATTTTGATGCTCGAGTGCCGTTTGACGCCAGTGATGCTAAAATATGCCCTCGTCTAAGGAAATAATCTGTATAATCCATTATAACGTAACTGCTACTTTACGTAATATCCAGGAATGTTTTAACGTTAATAACATATATGGTTATAATCAAAGTATGATGGATGATTCATTCTCGTATATTTCATATAGTTTGTTATTAAAGATCAGATTGTCCAATGGTCCTTTAACTTCGACCAGATCTGTTTATTTGTAAGACTGATCTTCCGCTCAAATACAGACGAGTCTTTTTCGGAACTATGGTTGGTCTCTAAAATTTCAGACTGATCAATACTTTCAATATCCAGAAGAACTGGTTTTCTCTCATTACACATCCTAGATATGTCATCCAAGGATATCACTCCTATAACTAATCTGTTATCTGATGGGGAAACAACGAATAACTCTGACAGACCAGACGTTACCATAGTTTCTAGCCCTTTTTGAAGTGTATCGGAAGGAAGTAAAAAAGGAGGATCTTTTATCATGGCATCCTCGACAGTCGTTATCTTTCTATCTTCTTCAGAGGTTTCTACAAGGTCTCTATAATGTACGATGCCCTCCAATTTGTCTTCATTATTAGTAACTGCCATAACTGTGGATTCAGTTTCTTTCATAATTCGAGCGGCCTCCTTAATAACAGCCTCTTTAGTAATGTCGTAGAAGTTGGGATCCATAGCATCACCTACCCGAAACTGATACAAGGATCTCTTCTTGTTGACACTTTTTTTTCGAAGCGAAAAGCCGGCCAAGTTATTCTTGTAGATTGAGGTATTTTTACCAGATATGACATAAGCAATTAAAACAGAGATTATGAGAGGGACTAGTAAGAAATATCCTCCAACGATCTCAGTTCCCATTACGATTGAAGAAAATGGAGTCTTTGTCCCTGCAGCGAAAAATGCGAACATGCTTATCAAAGTAGCAGAGGGTATGTCTACAAATGTGAATATTCCATACAGATGGAATACTGACATTACTGCTGCTCCTATGAGACCCCCTATTACCAACGAAGGGCCAAAGAAACTAATCCCAGCACCGGAGCCCACTGAGATAGATGTTGCAATCATCTTCACAAAGATAATTGCAATAAGTATCCAAATCGGAAGAAATTCATAATTCCCAATAATAGATAACTGTAACCATCCATATCCAGTTCCTAATATCTCAGGGAAGCCAATGGCGAAAATGCCTACCATGGCACACCCTATTACTGGCTTCAGGAACGATGGTATTCTGATTTTTTCAAAGTATGTTCGAATAATGCCAATGATTCTTGTGTAAAAAATGCTGGATATGCCTACTATTGCGGCTAACGTTGCGTAAGCAGCTACTGACTCTATAGTAAATTTAGCGATCATTCCTTGTGGGACAGTCAGTATAGGTAGCCATCCAAGATAGATGCCCGAGATGGCGTAGCTAGTTAGAGACGCCACCAATACTGGAAAGAGAGACTTTATCATAAAGTCTCTACCATAGAGCAATTCTATAGCGAACAGAGCTCCACCAAAAGGTACCCGAATCATACTTCCAATCCCTGCTCCCATTCCAGAGACAATGGCTATTCTAATTTCTTCGTCATCAAGCCTAAATAATTTGCCGACGATCGACCCGAAAGCAGAAGCAATTTGAGCCATCGGTCCTTCAGGTCCTCCACTACCACCTGTACCAATTGAAAACGAAGAGATAATTGGTTTTATTATCGCGACTCTGCGTCTAATTAAACCTTTATCATTATGAAAGACTTCAATGACATTGTCAATGCCGTCACTTCTGGTCTCAGGTGCAAATTTAGTAGTTATTAATCCTATTACCATTCCTGCTCCGCTCATTACAAGCGGTATCATCCATACTCTTTCAACAAATAGAGAGTACGTAGAAGAGACTGAAGGGTTTCCAGTAGGTGGAGGGACATATCCTATGACATATCCTAGAAAGAACGACGATATAATTTGAATGGAGACATAAAACAGAATCACTGTACAACCAGAAAGTAGTCCCACAATTACTGAGATTATAGTCCATTTTCTTAGGTATGTGACATTCAAGTCTTTCCAGCCAAGCCTATCAATGAATCTTTCCAGGTGTCTAGATCGATTCGAATCCACTCACCTGCATCATCGACGGGCCCAAACTTTCCGTTATTTCATATTAAACTCATATTCTTTAAGCTCAGGTATTATTAACAACATCTATCGTTTTTTGTGATCCCTATTTACCGCATTAATCCAAATCCCCAGTCCTTCTTCATGACAAAAAGGTCTTTATTGTAAATATCAACAATATTCAATTAAATTTGCTGGGCTTAAGGACATATAATTTTGAATTATCTCCATCAGAACCTAAAACATAGATGATTCCATTGGAGGGGTGTGAGATGATATTGGTTAACGTTGTATTAATTTCAAACACGGTAAAATCCTTTCCAGATGTGGTATCAAGACCAATTACTTTGCTAACAGGACCAGAATTGTCCGGTGAGAGTTGTCTTGTCTTGTTCAGGGCTATTACATAGAGCTGCTTCGTAGAAGGGTCAAACGATATGTCCTGGAGATAGAGTTCGACTAGATTAGTTGTGTTTTTTCCTGACAAAGGATCTATTGTGCTGACCTCTCCGTAGCCGTTCGCCACATACAATGTATGTCTTTCTGAATCAAATGACATCGCAATGGGATCTTTTGTCGTGATGTTCTTGCTTATTGTATTTGTTGAATCATTTATTATTGAAAGCAAATTGTCATATTTTGCAATTGCATAGATCTCGTGAGAATCTGGTTTAACCAAAATATCCTGTATACCAGATTCCCAGTTGTTTATCATAGATGTGACGCGATTAGTACGACCATCAACAACGTATATTCCAGGATTGCCGCCTTCAGGATATAATGAACCAACGTATATTACCTTACTTGTCACGGATGTCGCTATTCGTGACAAATCTCCCTCTTTTCCCTCCTCTGGTTCAGAATATAGAGAAAGTCTCTTGTAGACTTTTGTCGCTGGATTTATAAAATAGAGCGAGTCGTTTTCATAAGTGACTGCCTGTTTGTCAACACGATATTCTCCTGTAACATAAAGTGTTCCAGTAGTGGGATCCACTGCGATATTCCGAAGAAAGTCGTGCTTGGGATCACCAATTTTAATGATGTCTATTTTTTTATTCTTAGCACTGTCAATGACATAAATCACATTTTGCAAATTGCCGCTCAATTCTGATGGTGATATGACATATAGTGTATTGATTGTCGGATTTATTGCCATAGATAGCGGTTTTCCTTTGCCCAATGGGATCACGCCTTTCAACGTGGCATTTAGAACAGACAAACCATCTTGTTGCGAGCCGTTGACGTCCCTAATCTGAAGTGCTTCACCATCTACAGTACCTGTATCTTTAACGCCAGTAAGTTCGTAACCCTCCAACGAAGTCTTTGGAGATGCATTAGAAGTGATTGACAAAGTCGTCAAGGACATGCACACGACGAATAGGAATACGTACAAGAATTTGCCTGCAAACATACTGTTCCGTATGATATCTAAACTAATTAAATATATAGAAACTTGTTAATAGGAAATTCTTGTATAGGTAGTTGATTTGGTTCTGTGGTAGTATAGGCTATAGCAGGCGGAGAATCTGGAAATAGGAAATTTATCGGGAATATTATTCCCCTAGATTGCCCAAGCTGGAACTAACGGATTTTGGACTGGTCGGATCTGGCCTTATTGTCAACGTTACAGCATACGAATCCAGAAATACTACCGAATTGAGCGTATATGGTCTATTTTTCTTGAATGCTCTCTAGTGTTTACGAAGGCTTAGATTGGTGAATGCTTTAAATTTCAATATGTATAAAGAAGCTGATAATTATCTTGTCACACCATAAAATCATGTTGATCTGTTTATTATTCCTGAGTCTGATCCCGAATGGATTGCATATTAGGTGGATCTTGGCTTTTTCATCTCAAGGAATTGCACAAAACAACACCGATGCTGAGGGTCATGTAAATGATACGAAGAGAACTGATACGATGAATAATACAAGGATTCAAAATGAAAATCACATAATAGACGGAGGCTTTGGAAAGGATGCTCTAAACGGGACAAACGTCGAGGAGCTGCTGTCTGGCGGGGGTGGTTCTGACACCATTTTTGGGAATGGAGGAAATGATGAACTCGATGGCGGAGCAGGACCTGATAAGCTGTTCGGAGGAAATGGTGGTGATGTATTATTTGGAGGAATAGGCAATGACAATCTTGACGGTACTAATGGAAATGATGATTTGTATGGAGGGCCAGGTGCTGATGTCGTAAGTGGGGGCCAGGGTGCTGATCATTTTGATTGCGGCACTGGAATTGATAGGATAGTAGACTATAACATGACTCAGGGTGATATCAAATCATTTAACTGTGAAATGTAACTCGTGACATGGATGTACGGCTCTGAAAGAGCACGCGAGGGCATGCATCATCTAACAAGCTCGAACTTTAAGGTAGCAGCCATTCACGCAATGTTAGACGCGTTAATACATCAGTTGTACCAAATGCATATTCCGATATTAATGTTATAGGGCGACAAGGTGCAAGATTTATTAGTTAACGGGTTTTTGATAAATATTCGACTGCTATATGATGGACAAAACAAAATTTTCAATCCATCTTATTTTTATTTTGCAAATTACCTTCATG
>JALZOS010000259.1 GCA_030913755.1 Thermoproteota archaeon
AGTATCTAAATTCCAACCACAATATGCACAATCAATTTCAAACTTACAGCAAGAATACATACAACTGACAAAAGAATTCGTTAACAAGGTATTTGCAGCACAAAGAAATTGGGCAGGTAGCAGCGTAACTTCTACTAACACCACATTTCCAAGTTCAACGTATGCACCATATGCTGAACAATTTAGAAGACAGTCTAATGAAATCACTGCACAGGCAATGAGTGTATTTGAAACATCGAATCAACTTGCAATAAATGCAATAAATGCAGCACGAGAAAACGTGAAGTTATATGGAAAGGCTATCGATGCGGTAACGGAGTTCAATGACAACGTAGCCCACGCATGGTCTTCATTCTTCACATCAGAACAAAGACAGCAATACTTCAGATAATAGGTTCTTCGACCTATTTTTTATTTTTTCAAATCCCAATTAAGAATTACCAGTTTTATAGCCCGGAAATATATAGAAAATCTGGATTTTAAGTCCAATCGATCATTATTTTGTCGTGAGCGAGCTACATATCAAGTTGCTTGATTGGAACGAAGAAACTTATTCACTTTAGCATAGTTAGTGCAGCAAACATGTTCTCTAACAATCTATGTAAACTTTCACTTGAAACAATCTGCTGTCCCAGGGACTTCGTTATTAAATCCGTAGTGACACCTTTGCCGTTCCTACCAGAGCCATTAAATAATAACCAGCAGTGGAACAGAAGGAAGCAGTGTACTGCGCCAGTTGCCTATTGGTAACAGGTTACATGTACGTGAGCCATTTATCTCCAGCTCCGCTGTTATTGTGGAAAGTGAGGAAACCTTTAGAGGTTAACTTTGACGGTCTGGGGAGATCGGCGATTCATGGATTACCGTTAACAAAAATGAAAAATTCCTTGTCTGATTGTCAGACCGTCAGATAAGCACAAAATCTGTCAGAACACCGTCAGACTCATGGCATATTTGTCAGATACGCATCCAAACGAACTGGACTCTAGCTTTACTAATGGTTGGAAAATACGAATGTGCCACCTTGCTAGCATAAGGTAGTTGTATCAGCAGCGCCACTGGTACAGAGACTTGCTGAATTTGATACTACGTTTTTATTTGTTCCAGCATTCGCGCAGGTAGACTTACGGTTACAATTGTTATTTTGAATACCTGAAGTACTAGGAAAATTACTGCAAGTAGAAGTGGCATCACAATTATTAGCTGCATATACGCTAAATGTATTTGAAATACCATTCGAAGTCAAAGCCAGCACAATAACATGTTTAAACAGGAAGTGTTAGGTTTATCGTATACTAAAGAGGAATTGTGTCACGTTACTCCAGAATGTATCATAAAGATAACTTGAATTATAGACCTATAGATTATTTTAAATCAATATTGATTCGATACTTTTGAACGGAAACAGCAATTCTTTGGCCTTACGTAATGAAGCTGGTCAAAATAAATAAATTTGGACGGAGCAGCAGGAGACATAATTTTCGGTAATGCTGACATAGGAATGCATTAAACATTGACCTCATTGATAAGGTGATTGCAAAAATAGAGAATTTCGAGAGGAAGTTCGGCTGATGTAGACTATAAATGAATTATTTTCTCATTTTATTTCTTGTATTTCTGCAGCCAGCTATTCATTCATTTTACCAGAATGAATTGTTGAAAGAACTACTTTAAGAGCGTAAATGAAATCGATTATAGTTTCAGCATTTTGACCTGACTTTTCCAACACCAATTTAAAATAGGACATTAACCTGCGGTCATCTCATCAAATCTCTTCTGGTGTCCATAATCTTCATACGCATGAGGACAAGATAGCTCAAACAATAATAACAACGCAAACTTACATGGGACTACTGCTTATACTCTCGTTAGTTTTATGTATTTATCACGAAGAATAAAGAAATTTATGTTCTACGGTTTTTAACCTTCTTGCACTTCGAGAATACTTAACCGGCTTTCTAAAATCGAAATTGTGTGCACCATCGCCAAAAGAAGAATTAGTGCACAAGTTGTTCGTTTGGGCAAACATTGACCATCGTATGTTGCAGAACCGACATATGAAATCATGTCTCTCCATTGCCAGCCTCGGTCTTGTCTCTCGGTTCACCATTACCTCTCACATTTGATATAACTATTCAACCAGCGTCAACAGCCTTTATGCAGTTATCACAATAGCGCTCCAGTAATAGGGACTCTCCGACATCAAAATATGCTATATGTGTTGGCACATTCCCACAATGTACACAGAACTTCCTGTTTATTGCCAGATGATTTTTAGGGTTCTCTGGCGGGATTACGAATGGTTCTATATGCAGAGCTTTTCTTCCCTCGGTGACCATTTTTTCTTACCGATTTAAATGATAGAAAACTATTAAGAATAGCGGGAAAATTTCATAAAAATTTCCTTTCGAAGAATAAAGTTTCCATTTTTGGTATACGACAACGAAAATACTGATAAAATTTTTGTGCTCAACTTTACTCCAATTGACTAAAATTTAATTATTATTATTCACCGATAGGACGGTATTTCTCTACCAATTCTATTAAGTCGTTTAATGAACAGGGTTTTTTGAATACCTCTTTGATACCACTATTTCTTATTTCATTGAAGATCTTTTGATCGGATGAAACGGTAAAGATAACGATGTTCATTGATTCTATGGATCGGTCTTGTTTGAGTGATTTAATCACGTCCAATCCACTAAACTCAGGCATGGCTATATCTAGCAAAATAAGATCAAATTTCTCGTTTCGGATACTCTCTAATCCTTCGTGGCCATTTTTGATCACGTGACAGTCTATATCTTTCTTCGTGCCACAGTAGAAACTTATTGTCTCTGCAATCTCATCGTTGTCGTCTACTAGCAGAAGCCTCAAAATAAAAACAACTCACGTGACCTGCCTATTTTTTCTTTCTTAAGGCTGCTTTCTTTTTTTTTATTTTTAATACTCAATCTGATGGTAAAATCCTAACCTCGGACGATAAATCGTTCTAACAGTTCTTTTACTTGTTTTGCTTGATACGCCCCAACTGTATTAGAGCCTCCTAAAAATTCAGGACTGCGATAAGTTGATTCGCCTTGCAAATTGCATCTGCTCATAAGTTCCTTAACTGCTTCTGATTGTCTGGTAACTTTTGATCTAGCACCACGTCTTAACTACCGCGTGCTATCATATTAGAATTTCTAGGCTGGTGTAAATCTTACTTTTTATACATTCCCTCATGAAAGTTTTTGTCAAGCTTATCCACCCTAAAATGTAACTTTTGTATCATGGATCCAAAGATGACGAAACCTTTTCTTTCCGATCATATTAGATAGATAATATTCACGCTTGCAGAAACTTCTTGCTGGCCTGAAAGTTTTGGAGTTGGCGATGGTGATGATCCATCAGCAAATGCCTGAGCCCGACAGACAGGGTGAGGTCCAGTCAGTTCCCCCCCCAAAGGTGCTCACTTTCAAGTATGAAACATTTGTTTCGATCAGTGTATGGATTTATCGTGCTCTCAAAATCTGGAGGCATTGTTACTCACCATTGTCAATATTCATGCAACAGGAAAAAAGAGTATTTAGTTGACCACGACTTTACCCGTCATGAAAGGATGAAGAGTGCAGTAGTAGTCAAATGTTCCTGCGGTACTGAATGGGTGTTGGAACGTTTTTCCTGCAGCAAGGTAGCTTGA
>JALZOS010000151.1 GCA_030913755.1 Thermoproteota archaeon
CTACAGTTAGGACGTTCCAACTGTTGAGTAATTTTTCTTCTTGTATTTCAAGTTAATTGGATTTGTTTTTAGACAAAGGACAAGAGTGACGACATCACTACACATAGCAGGTGGCGCACTACTAGCAGTATTTAAATTGGTAGCACCAACAATGAGTCTGTTACTATTCTTAGCAGTAGAACGTAATTATCTATACATAGATTTAATCGTAA
Organism: Thermoproteota archaeon; assembly: GCA_030913755.1. Classification (GTDB taxonomy): domain Archaea; phylum Thermoproteota; class Nitrososphaeria; order Nitrososphaerales; family Nitrososphaeraceae; genus TA-21. The sequence continues at coordinate 213 of JALZOS010000151.1, forward strand.
TAGGCTTCATCATAATGGGACTGGGTTTGTGGAGAGCGAAAGTAGACAATGATATGTTCAAAACTTGTACCCAATATTTCGTAGAAATTTTTTTCTTTCATCCATGTCATTATCTGTTTCTATACCCTTTGGTTTAAATCCATCAACAATACCAAGTATTGCCCTGCCTTGTACTGTATCAACAAATATTATTTCTACTGGATTAGCGGTCGCACAATAAACAGTCACTATCTCAGGAACTTCTTTTAATCTTGGTAATATGTTTATTGGGAATGCATTCTTTAACAAAATTACTAAACTATGTCCAGCAGAGATACTATATGCATATTCAGTGGCCAACTTTTCCAGCACTTCATCATTGCCTGCATGCCTTACCAGACAGGGGCCACTCGCTTCACAAAAACCACATCCGAACTTGATACCTGGAACACAATTAACTAAGCACTCTGAAACATCCTCGACTGTTTTTATGAAATGGCTCTGAGCTAGGACGAATTGAATATCACTTGGAGGTTCTATTTTTAATGACTTTATTTCCATATATGCCATCATTATTGACCCTATGCTTTATCTTTTCAATCTCAACTACTTGTTTAAGACGTTTAGTCCTTCTGTGATATTCACGTAAGTGGAAATTGAATTGAATCGATAACGCAAATCATTTTTTATTTAGATGGGCCAGAATGTTTGTGAATTGGTATTGACACGATTTTTAGACCTACCATTTCTCTAAATAGAATCAATCTATAATTAACTTGTGGATTGGGACTCGAAGCCTGCTATCATGGCCGTGGAGTCATAATTAATGAAATTATACAAATTACGTTAATTTATGTTAGGTTATGGTAAGAAGGTGTAGAACTTTTGAGAATTTTGATTTAGCTCATATACGTTAAAGTACTGAGATAGTACCTAGCTTATCTACTGGGCTTCTAAAACACTATTCATTACTATCTTGCCAAATTCTTCATCAGATGTATTCTTTCTTATGTCCATGAGCTTGAATGCATCTTGGCCAACTATGTATCTAAATTTAGGTTTATTAGATGTAACTGCTTCTAGAATTGTGTCTGCTACTTCTTTAGGGGAAGAACCTTTTTCAAACCTGGGTTTAAATGCAGAGATTCTCCTTTGGGTTATCTCTGCATATGGTAAATCAGCGCTACTTGTATTAACATTACCATTTTCTGATGTAATAACCTGTTTACCTATCTTTAGGTTCTTAATAAAATTGGTCTTTATTACTCCAGGCTCTATTAGTATAACATATATTCCAAAGTCTTGTACTTCGTATTTCAAAGATTCACTTAGGCCTTCTAAGGCAAATTTAGAACTAACATAGGCTGAGACAAGAGGAAGCCCAATTCTACCAGCAAGTGAACTTACATTTATTATTCTTCCACCTCGCTGTTTTCTCATTATAGGTAATACCTTTCGGATGAGTTTTATTATTCCAAAAAAATTAGTTTCAAATTCCTCTCTAATTTCATCCATAGAAAGCTGCTCTAATGCTCCTACCAACGAATACCCTGCATTATTAACTAGGATGTCAATTCTGTTCTGTTCATACATTACCATGTCGATAGCTTCTCGAGTTGACTCCTCATTGGTTACATCTAATGGTAAGACTCTCAACGGTAGATGTTCTTTTTTTGTAATATCAAGTATTTCTTTTGATTTACTAAGATTACGCATTGTAGCATACGTGTAAATTCCGTTCCTGGCCAGCAGAAGAGAAGTCTCAAATCCTATACCAGATGAGCTTCCAGTTATTAATGCAATCTGTTGCTGTTTACTTCTACCATCGTTATTATCATTTTCCATTTCTTCTTATACTCAGCTGCTGCTAATAATATACATATTTTACGTTATGGTATAACATTCTATTTCCATTCATTTCTTACTCACACATTAAAACAATTATGTTCTATTTTGGTCCAAGGGTCTCCACGACGATAGCGGTGCTAAAGTAGGTTCCTTCCATGTGAAGAAAAATGAGACTAATCTCTTGTTTCCCGTTTCTTTAATGGCTTTGCAAATGATAGCTGATATCCGTCTGGTTCACTTATATGAAAATATCTTTCACTCGAAACTACAAACGGTCATCAGAAAATTCCCAGACTTATTTAGTCTTAGTCTAATAGTCTTTGGGATACTCTATCTAACTTTTCTTTTATCAAATTATGGATGTATTTATGCAAATCTTCAGAGTTGACGTTCCCATTTCCATAGTACCATTTAAATTTGAAATTATTTGGCTTATCCTTCCTGTCATCAACTTTCAAAGACATCATAGATTTTATTGTATTAGATTGAATTTTTTCGTTTTTTATGTTGTCACTAGCCCCCTTGTTGCTATCCATGCTGCTATCTGTTTTGGTGTTGGCCGTTGTGATTGATAGTGATTTGTACTTATCATCATCAATAGAATAGTCATAATTGATTGTAGCATTTGTCGTATATTTCGGCATCTCATTCGCAATTTTGTCGTTAACATATTGCGAGTTATTCGAACCCGCATTGGAATACTGAGGTAGTATTGGAGGGTATCCTGTATTAGGGAATCCTGTCGCAAAATTAGAGTTAGCAGTATCAGATGTAGTAGGAACATTACTCGTGCTTGGATTAGTTGAGCCTGTAACATTAATACTGTAATACTTGGTAGTCACATTGCTAACGCCAGAGCTACCATAACAGGAAATCTTAGAGGTTAATTCATTGGTTCCTTCCGATACGAGGTGATAATTTTGGGTGTATGTAAATG
>JALZOS010000158.1 GCA_030913755.1 Thermoproteota archaeon
AAATTCAACCGACGGTTTTCATTATCTCTCCTAGGCGTTCCTACCATAAACTCATTTACTAATTTTAGATTTTCTCGAATGTCCTGCCCCAAATGTAAAAGGAAATCACCATCGGTTGCTCTTTATTTTCTTCTACTAGCATGTGTCGCATTGATGATTGTAGCAGATTTCGCGCTGCAAATAACACTTGATGATGTTGAACTATAAATCCGGGTGCAATAATTAATCTGTTTATTAACAATGCCCATAACAGACGAGAGAATAGAAACCTATGATTTGGCAATATGTCAAATGCATCCTAATCTATTTCTGGAATATGCCTTGAAACTTAAGGGCGAATAAGGTTACCTACTGGTGTATTCAAGCTATATTATTTTTTTATTTATTATTGTGAATATCTGTTGACAGCGACCCTTTTCATATTTTAATACAAAACCACACAATGTTAGTTTGCAGAGACTACACTTCGCTCATGATCGTCACACCTCTCGTGACTTTAACTACTCTCATATTGTTTATGTCAGGAGTTAATGTAAACGTTGGAATGTCTGCGACAAATAACATGAGTTCTACTATCCCATCTGTAAAGATGATATATGCGAATCATAGCTACGCTATGCTTCCATTTGTCGTTCTTAATGAGGAAGGGGTAAAGAAGCTAAACTTTCCCCATCTGCCAGATGAATACAAACCTGAAGTTCAGATGGCCTCAGACAAAAATTTCACTTTTCAGTTTACTAAAACTCCTAGAGAGATCAATGCATTTGGAATTGACTACGATGCAGATACAACAGAAGTAATTCCTTTGACTAAGATCGGCAAGAATCAATTTACCTTTGGTAAGGTGTATGGAATACTCACTCTAGAGGTCAGATCAATTTACGATGACGGCACTTATGTCACCTATACCTGCCTTGTGGATATAAAAAATACTGCAGTTACAGATGGAAACCAAGCGAAGGGCCTCGATATATTCGCCTAAGCATCAACTCCTTTAAGGAAACTCAACCATTAAATACTATTGTCGAATTTCTCATTTAATGAGTCGATTCATATGGGAAATTATAATCTCGTTTATTTTCATTTTTTCTATGATAATTCAGCCAGAGTTTCAGAGTCCCGCGTATGCACAATTTATACTCAGTATAGTCTATAACGCTGACGCAGGAGGTGGTAATGCCACAACTCCACTGAATATTTTTCATCCGAAGAATATTACGATAAACCAAAGTGCCAATATAAAATGGCAAAATCCTACATTGGGTATCCCATATCCACACACAGTTACTTTTATCCGTGCTGATAGTAATCTATCAATACCAAAAATTAATTTCAACTTATCAAACTATTCTAGTCTCATTGACTCTAATTCTCAAAATGCACAAAATGACAAAGCTGCTGAAGTTGATGTTAAATCTGAAATTCTCCCTACTGTAATTTCTGCAAATGGTTCGATAGCTAATCTTGATCCTTACGCCAATCTTGGAGGAGACGGTGCACAATATAATTTCACGGGTACAGAAAAATATGTAAACTCTGGACTCATATGGCCTGAAGGACATGTACCGAAAGGCTTTGCGGACATAACTTCATTTACTGTTAAATTCGAGAAACAAGGAGGCTATCATTTCCAATGTCTCATTCATCCTGAAATGAGAGGCAACGTAACAGTCATGCCACCTAATACTCCAATGGGTATAACCATAAGTGACATAGGCAAATAATTATACAAGATCAGATTTCCATCGGAGCTAGGAGCAACTGCAGCAGTAAAGTTAGCAAAGGTCGGCTTCGTAGGAACGGATACAAACTCTCGTTAGGTTCTTATCAGACCACATGTAAGTAATAGAACTTTACGATTGTAAGTTTAATACATCTACAGGCTTCTGATTCATAAATGCCCATTCAACTAGATGGCTATGATGTCGCTATTTTAAGAGCTTTGTTGATGGATGGTCGTAAGTCATTCCGCCAAGTTTCACGTGAAACCGGTATATCTACGCCGACTGTCAAGGCAAGATTTGAAAGATTAGTAAATGTTGGATTCATCAAAGCAGTTATACCAATAATTGATTTTGAAAAGGTTCAACATAATAACAGTATTTCGGATTTGCAAACTGAAGCCTATGTCAATCAAAATCATCACAATCTAAAGAAAATAAAATCGAGTATAAAGAAAGGCTTAAAGATAATGATGAGCTGTGATTTCTGTCATGGTTCTATCGCTGGTGATCCAGAAGTGTTAAAATTTGCAAATTACGAACGATTCTTCTGTTGCACCTGATGTAAATAGGAATATAAAGGAAAATACGGTGGTAGAATAGAAGCGATAAAGAAAAGACATGACGAGTAACGACCCATGTGGAACAGAATATCTTATGTTGATTTCCTGTTTTTCTTAATAGTTCTATCTTTTCCTTCAGTAATTCAATACAGTTCAGCTCAACTAACTAGTCTTTCAAATCCTCCAAATGTAAACCAACAATTCGTAACCTATCAAAAGCAAAGCAATTTTATCCATGGATTTAATTTGCCACCATCAGTCGATCAACGTGGGTTGAAAGGAATCACGACTGATTCTCAAGGAAATCCTTGGTTTTATCATCAAACTAACAAGACATCGGTGATTATGAAATTTAAACTTGCAGATAATACTTTCACTTCTTATGTGGTGGAAGGCAAGACTATCACCGATAATCCTGTTATAAATTTAGCCGGAGGTCAAATGATATTTGATGAGAAGAGAAACAGCATATGGTTTACTGA
>JALZOS010000161.1 GCA_030913755.1 Thermoproteota archaeon
ATCCAGTATAGTGCATCCGCCGACTCCAATTTGTTTCAAAGCAGCATTTAATTCAGATATCTTTTCGCTAGCGATAACAGCTTCTATACGTTTCATAATTTGCTATAAAAAAAGGTTACAATATAAGGTTTTCAAATAAACTCTCATAAATAAAAAATATAACTATTCTTGCATATTATTTAGTAATTATCATAAAATTCTCATTTTCTATACTCACAAATAAAGTTGTCTCCTCCAGATGGCACCTTCAAGGACCCCTTTCTCCCGAATCTTCATTTCCGTAGCAAATTAAGTTGGCAATAGTCGTTTTTCCTTATTGTCTAAACCCTCCACGGCTATGGTTTAAAGAATTTTTTTGTTGCTCCGAGTGTCACTATGTCTATTGGAGGGATCATTGCAACTATTGGCAGATCTCGGACCACTTTTCCCACGACTAAACAATGTCTCTGTGGAAGGGTTCTAACTACTGATTTTATAGTGTCGTTGTCAATCAAAGAGACCCTCGATATCTTCTCAAGATCGGACTCATTAACAAAATTAAATAAGAAGATATTGTCGACCTGACGATAAATGCTATCTCCAAGAGAATCAGGTTGGTTCGTTATAAAAGTAGTGAATATTCCAAAATGCCTCATTCGAGTAACGATATCGTCCCAGTAAGTTTCCTTCACGTATAGATGTGCTTCTTCAGCGAACAAGAATATTGGAGGTATTAATTGCTTCTCTAGCAAATCAACTAGTTTGCTCAAGACAAGTTCCACAATCATCTTTCGAATTATTGCACTAACTTTATGCAAACTTATAATCAACGCTACTCCATTTGGCTTACTCTCGATAATTTTTTCAAATTCAAGACCACTATTAGCTGTTTTTAACGGAAACAACCCTGAGCTATGGAGTAGATGATGTCTTGATACGAGAGCGTCACGTACTAATTCATTAATGTTTACGTGATTAATCATTTCACCAAGGGATTCTACATCCAGCTTCCCCGTACCTTCTAGCTTGTCCCAAATTCTTCCGAACTCGCGTAATGATGCTGACGGCATATCCAGAGAATTCTTAAGTATACTTGAGATTGTAAACTTTCCACAATAATCCAATCTAAATTTTAGTAAACCTCCTGGTTCTAGAATTAAGATGCGATCATTTATGGATGAAGGCTTACCACTGCTGGTCCATCCGAGTCCTCCATATTCTTTGTTGAGATCGAATACTACGACATAGGCACCATGTTCTACCAAAGATTTTATCAATAGTTTTGATAAATGTGATTTACCTGATTCCTTCTTCCCCGTTATTATGTTTAATTTTCCGTCCAGATCTTCGGCATAGATCTTAAAATTCTCACCTTTTTTTCCTGTTTGTCCAATATTTATTGAGAGGACACCAGAACGATTCAACAGATCGCTCAATTCTGGTATGGACAGTTTTTTCACTGATGAAAAAACACGAGAAGGGATCCATGATACATCACTAGAAATTCTTCCGTTGATATCCATAGTTGACCTAATTTTGGTTCGGATAAGGCGTGCATCTCTAACTAATTTTGAGAGACTGCTTATATTTAGAGGATCATGAAGACTCTCGTCACTACAGGCCAATATGACTTCATCTCTTACTATATCCTCAAGCAGGTTTTGGGAAGAAAGATAATCTTCATCATAAATTTGGATTATCATCTTTCGGCTAAATTTTCTGTCATCTACTATAAGATAATCTCCTTTATGTATAACTTCATTTTTCATGGCAATAAGTGTGAGCTCATTCCCGTTCTTTGAGAGGATCTTCATGTCTAAATTGAGCCTAGCAAGTGTCTTCTCACATCGTGTGAAGGTAGCTCTACTACCTCATAATTATTCAAAATGTGTCCTCGTATGCCGGATATTTCAGTATTTGAGAAACGCGAGATATGATGAGCCATACTTAAACACTCGGGGTAGCCAGATGGAAGCAAATCATTGCCGAGAATTTTGCCTAATGAGCTTATCACCTCATCCTTATCCTTGGCTACGACATCCGCCCTCAGTATTAAACTGTTTTTAGCAAACTTTACCATAGTATTGTATCCAAAGGTATTCTTTACGAGACTTTTAATTATGAAGCTTATGTCAAGTACTGCTGGATAGTTAGTTGTTCTTAGGTTACCAGATATCGTATCGAGTATCTTAAATTTGGTACTCTTTCCAATTCCCACTAGGGAATTTTTGTGCAGAGCACAATTCTCTAGTATCGTCTTCACATTGTAATGTCTATTTTCAAATACTGAACCCTTTAAAGCTCCGTCGACAAGTATCACCGATCCCCGAAGTGACCTAGAAAGCTCAAACTGGATTAACCTTTCAATATTAATTCTGATCATCCTCCTTGCGATATCTGAATCGAAGGAGACAAGCTTCACTAATCGGGAATCAAGATCCGAACTAGCCAGGGTACTCTCTGTTATGTAAAATAGTAGTGGCCCTATTCTGAAATGCAGTGCGACCTGCAAAGAAAGACAGAACACGACCCCACACTTTACAGCGTAAAGTGTGCCATCTTCAGTTTCCGCGATTTTTATGCAGCTTGAATCTGTGCCACATACAATAGACGGTTCTTTCGAAGTTGGAATTGGATTTATTGGTACCTCGCAAAATGCATGAACGTCCTTCTTCCATCCCCCTAATGGAACCAGAGATTTATCATCCGAAGTGAATACAATGTTTTTTCCTTTTAATGCACCACCGACACTCAAAAATGAATCAAGCGGGGACATTTCTAGCATGCTTCCGAATAGTTTAGAATCCATATGCTGCTGAAGATTTAATTGCGCATTCATGTTGAACAACAATATAGCATAATGGTTATTTATTAATATTGCGCATGATGCACAATATGAACACCAACAAGTTTATGTTATTCTCGCATTTACCCAAATGATACTTTAATGAGCGACCCCTCAATGGCGACTGAATCCGGCCCTGATGAAGTCAAGGTCAGGTTAAAGCATAGGGATTGGGAGGTTGAGATCACCTGTAAGGAAAATAAACTAAAGAGCGTGATTGAAAACGTTTTGTCGGGTGTTGATTCAACTGGGACTGAATATCCCGATTTTGCAAATGAGTTGGTTGAGTTAAGACGCCAAATTGAAGAATTGAAATCTAGACTATCATCTGTTGAAACGTTGCCATCAACTGTGGGTGTAAATTATGGCGAACGGCGACCAACTCAAAAGATTGGTATGACCTGTCGAAGTCTGATAGATTCCTTGCTAAGAGATAATTTCTTTATTGAAGAAAGACAACTCGGTCAAATTCATGAAGAGATTTCAAGGCGTGGGTACAATTATGACAGAACAGCAGTATCACATTCACTCACAGACATGGTCCGAGAGAGGATGCTGGTAAGAGTCGGGACTATACGAAATTACCGCTATATTCAAAAGGAATACACGTCTCCTGACACAAACCATCAAACTCTTTGAGGACCTCTTCTTTTCGAAAGGCTTGAGGCAAGCCAGTGAATTCCTGCGGTGCTAATAAAATACAATCCTATTTGTGATCCGTTCTTGTTTGTTTCCTTTATCACATGCCCCGACTTTACTAATTCTGAAAGTCGCGAGCTTATTGATTTTGGATTTAAAGCCGTCGTTGATTGAATCTGCGGGATTGATACCTTTTCATCCTCGGCTTTGCCCAATTCCTTTGCTATTTTCATAGCAACTAGGTACAGCACAACCACCTGTTTGTCAGATAATTTTACGTGGGAGAAAGAGAGATCTACCATGGGTCCTTCAGGCGTTATTTTTACGAAATTGCCGAATTGTTCGATGAGTTCAGTTGTAGAATAATTTAACGATATTCTTTTGGCTAAGTCAAGAGTGGGAACCTGCTTCGAAATGAATGTCATTACTGACGAAAGTACTGACTCGCTGGATCCGCTGAATTGGACAGTAATATCATTTATTGAAATGGACACTACCAAATTCGGTCCCTCATCAGAATTGGGTTTTAGATTGTCACCCACTTGCATGTTGCTCACTTAAAAGGCGCAAATGCAAGTATATACACATTACTTGCTTATCAGCCAGTTAAACACTATCCGATTTAGTTGCTGCATTATCACCGTTCAGGAATTTTACGAATAACAACACTTTTGACTTCACTTGAAGAAGAGCTGTCTGAATTTGTAAATTAAATCATCAATGAAGTTGGCGGGTTTTTCATGATATGAACTAATTTGATTGTTGGCGCTTTCAGAGTTACTACTATTGCTTTCAACGACTGGGGAGTTACGCGGAGTTTGTGTAATAGCCTGACCTGTGTCAGACCGATTTAATTGAGCAGGTTCATTTTGCTGATTGACCAAGGCATCATTGACCGCGTGTCTTCCCGCACTTTGATTTGTACTCACATTATTTAATGAATTATTTGCCTCAGGGTGTTCTGTTTCTTGAGCTTGGGTTGTGTTGCTAGTAGTCTGAGCTATATCTACGCTTGAAGGGAGTTTGTTTTGAAAGGCCGCATTTGACGGGTTATCATCCGTTACAAGATGCTGTGTAGTATTTTCCATTAATGTATTAAGTGTGTCCTCCATCATCCCATCCAAAGTGTCTGATACCACCTTATCAATAGTTTCCTTAATAGAGGAGGAAGCTGCAGTCATTTCAGCAATGGCAATCACATAACTTATAGGATTGACCATCAATCCAAATACTGTGATAGAACATAAGGCTATCAATAGTTCATAGTTGAATAGTAGGCCGCTCAAATCAGATTGTTGTAAAATCTGACTATTCAGTCTTAATGTGAGAATGTAAATAAGTACTAAGCATATACTAAGTTTATGTTAAATAAAGTTAACTTGAGTAATAGGTATAAAATCGACCCCGGATTAGACTCGCTCGTCTTGAAATGGGCTCATGACTGTGACTAAACTAAACCAAACTAACTAAACTAATTCATCGACAAAGTAAATTGTGTACCGAGACAATTACTTGTGTATTCAGCTATTACGTATAGAGATAACGATTGAAATTTTTGAACAATAAGATGTTCTAACAAACCTTCCCTACACGGAAACATTTATCTCACTACAACACAAGATGTGTACATAAGTATAAAAACACAAGAAATTGATGATCAATCTACTAGTAGCCATGATTGACATAATATTTGTATCTCTTTTCAACTTCTTTGTTACTACCAGATAGAACAATTGAAATTTGATCTTTTAAAGATTGATCGATATATTCTCTAAGCACTTTGGTATTGTCGCTCTCCTCCGGGAATCCTGATGAAAAAGCGTTTTCAAATAAATGCATGAATGATACGACCTTATACCTATATTCTTCGGACGTGGGACTTGCATTTTCTGTGACTTTAAACCACGTAGTTGCACACGGAGCTGCAAAAGTACGAGGTAGCTCCTCTAACACTCTATTAATTTCAAAGAAATCCATTCCACTCTATTCAATTCATATTCTGGAATTTACTATAAATCTTTTATATTTTTAACGCTCACGAATTGTGCAAAATATCGTGTCGTCAAGCTCGATGCAAAGTTATTGGCAGAAATCTTGTTATGATGATAACGAATCGGTCATCGCCAGTCCATAATCGTACAAAATTATCAGTCGGACATATAGGATATCTTTATAGAAAGATCTAACACCGAGAGAATATTGTGATGAATTCTTGCATATTTAGCTGAAAAAACGAGGAGAATGTAGTTACAAAATAGGAAGTGTTAACCAACCCTTTTCATCTTGGAACCGCACCGTGGACAAGATGCTTCCCTGTGTTTGGTTCCACAGCTCATGCAATAGTAGTTAACCGAGTTCCCGGAAAATGGGGATGACAGTGACCCAAACATTCCCATACCTCCTCCCATTTTTTTCATCATTCTATTCCGCATATAAAAATTGATCAAGATGAATACGGCAATGATAACTGGTAGAGACAAATAAAATGGCAGTAACAGTGAAATTGATATGCTAATACCAAGAGATATAGCTATCATCAAAAGGTTATACATAAGAAATTGCTTGTTATCCATTTCTTTTCATCTTACTATCGGATCAAACAAGATTATTAAGGTAACTGTCTAAAATTTCAGTACGCTTCTCTAGAGTGAAGAAATCGAGTTAATTTAGTCTTGAAATACCAATAAATTGATGGTTACCTAAAATAAACGGTAATCGAAATTGAATTGGTATAGACACATTTAAACAGATGTTTCAGATGCCCTGTCTTTCAAAAAGTAATTCGATGAATTTCATTCTAAAAGATCTAGTGCCGAATTCATCTGCATAGATGAGTTACTGTAGTTTTGGTAACGACAGATAATATTTACCTATGCTGAATGTCGGAATCGGTAGCCTTGTCTTCTCGTGATATGATCATGGTGAGAGTACTAATGACACTATCGAAATATCTTATACGAAGAACAACCTTCCTGAGATCGTCTTCATTTGCTGCGTTAATCTTCGAAAGAATATCGTAAACGCCGTCCACAGGATAAATCTGAACCACTTCTGGAATGTCCTTTAGATCATTCATGACTTCATTAGTAGATCTAAAGTCGCAATTTATAAGGATAAATGCAGATGGCATTTGCTGTTTATATTGATACTAACCTTTCCTAATATAGTATGCTAATCTAGAATAGAAATCTGTAGCTGGGATATTATTTTGATACTCCTAGCATGGATGGAACTAGAACTATTATCTTGATAGAATATACAGATCCTTATATTTGAGATATTGTGATCGTCTTTGAGTTCCTTCTAAAGGATTAACTTGATCCATGAGTACTTAAATTTTGCCGCGAGAACCAAGTCGAACCAACCAATTTGATAATCAAATATTGTAGGCATATTCAAATGCACCTGCGCCCACTTGAAGGCTGATTCTCCAAGAGCTAAATTAAAATTAAACAGTCTATAAATCTGAAAATTTATTAAGATTCGAGGGTTCTGCAAATATCATCTACCTGAACACTTTCAGACAATACCCTTTTTCTCAGTGGATCTAATCTTGCTTATGGTTGACTGGATGAAATTAAACAAGGGTTTTACCTCTTCAACAGGGCCTCGGATGTTTAATTTATTCCCACCTTGCAATGTCATCCTGGCTGTCTTGAAAATAGTTCCTTTTTCTGAATATTCTATACCATATAAAGTGTCTAACCGTTCACTTACAACATCACAGGATTTGAGAAGCCGTCCCCTTTCTGCATATAAAACAATCCTGTTATCAGTAATAAGCACTTCGTATTTCCTCTGTGTGCAATGTAGCTTAGTCCTTGTCCTGAAGGCTATCTTTTCTAAGGGAAGTAATATGT
>JALZOS010000170.1 GCA_030913755.1 Thermoproteota archaeon
TTCATGGAAAATCTTCTGTACTCGCTGTTGACTCAGGTGCATCAACGAATTTCATTTGGAATCAGCTCGATGATAAAGGAAAACAGGTGAGTGCAGGAAATTACACCGTCCTTGCAATATTAGACTCCTTACGTGTCAACACAACATTTGCCATATCTCAACAGTAAATAATACTGACAAAGGTAGCAGCGTCGGCCCTTAGGAGCATCCAACACTATTCTCCCCCTCTGATGCCTTCTCAACACGAGAGGCGACAGACTCGCGTACAAGTTTCAGGACTTTTTAGATTGAAATTAATGTATTCTCTATTATAAGTTAGTGTAAAAATCCAACGAGATATTTCAAAAGCATGTAAGTAGTCTCAGCCCCTCTTATTTAAGGAAAGATTCTTTAGCTTTTGGTAGCAATTCTGGTAATCAAGTCGGACATTTAGGATTCGCGGGTGGTGGGATATTATGAATTCGGTAGTTAGTGGGCGTTTATTGTTTTTGCACTTTGTTGAATTTAGTTTACCTAGCAATCTCGTTACTAGTCACTCGTGCTCGTCTTCCTTGAATTCCAGCAACAATCATTTGAATTCCAGTTATAAGAAGGCCTATTGCAATTATTGTTCCTGCTAGAACCTCACCGAATAATGGCGATGCTAGTACTGCGATTGAGATGGCTACAGCCAATATTCCCACACCGATGAGGAACGCCCGTGACGCTCCTGAATGTTTACCTGAGAAACCTTCTATGATTCTTGCTATACCATTGATTAGGAACGCTATCCCAATGAATATAATTATGATCAGAGCAGTTGCCACCGGGTATGCCATTGCGATACCCGCGAAGATTAGAACAAGGATTCCAAGTCCTATGCTTGACCATTTAGACTTTCCTGGAGAAAAGATCCCAACTAGTATTTGCTCGATTCCAACAAAGAACAAAACTATAGCTAGTATCCAAACGACTGAAATATAGGTAAATTCCGGAAAAGCTAGAGCGAATATTGATAAGGCAATAGTAAGGACCCCCAAGCCGATTTGTACTGCTCGAAGCCAAGAAGGACTCTTCCGTACTGACAATTCAACATACCTTCTACGTTCTAATATTTATATCATTTCTGAGGTTTTTCTGTAAAATGTTAGGGAACATTATGTAAAATATGGTCACCAGCATCGGCCAGTAATGTTATTTGTCTCATGTAATATTAAGAAGCCAAGAGAGTTGAGTGTTGAGATTCTAGGTATTTTCTTGCTTGGTACTGCCTGCTGTCGTCCCCGCACCTCTCGTTGTGTTGAGAGCAATAACATATTTTCATCAACGCCTCTCGGATATCAGCATCGAATATGACATTCCAGAATTCCCTGGTCATAATTACGTTATCCTAAGGAATCAAAATCTTATTTCCATACTTAATATATTGAAATTAAGTAACGCGAAGTTGACTGATATTTCCACGAATGAACATTACAAATGGCAAGCAATTGAAAGGTCATGAAAGAAGAAAAAATTAAAATATGAAAAACATCTCAATTTTAGAATGATGAGTTGCAACTAGATGCAATTAGACTAATATCCTTACTAAACCAAGGAAGATAAGATCATGATCGAAAAGACAGTCGAGCTACATACAGATAATTCATTTTCGCAAGGACAAGTCAAAGGGAATCTGGTTATCCCAGGCGCTCCAATTGGTTTAGTCATTTTTGCTCATGGTAGCGGAAGTGGTAAAAGTAGTCTAAGAAACCAACTAATTTCAAGAATCTTAAATGAGAATAATATTGGCACTCTCCTTTTTGATCTTTTAAATGAAGAGGAGCAAGAAAGTGACGTAAGGGCGCTGAATCTCATGTGTAGGCTCCCTGGTCTGACTTTAAATAAATTTAACATAGATTTGCTTGCAAAAAGACTTATCGGAGCTACGGAGTGGATTACTAATTACTCTGATCTAGGTAAATTCAAGTTAGGTTACTTTGGTTCAAGCACAGGAGCTGCAGCCGCTCTTATGGCAGGAACCAAACATAATGTTGAAGCAATCGTTTCACGTGGTGGGAGAACAGACTTGATAGATAAACAGGTGTTGGAACAGATAGTATCCCCATGCTTATTCATTGCTGGGAGTGATGATAAGAAAGTAGTTAGAATTAATAAAACAACTATGAGTCAGTTACGCAACGTAGTAGATAAGAAAATAGAAGTTATTAATGGCGCTTCGCATTTGTTTGAAGAAGCAGGAAAAATAGAACAAGTCGCCAAGTTAGCTGGCGCTTGGTTCAAGACAAATTTCAAATAACAAATGAAAATGTCGCCATAAACAGCCAGGCATCTAACTAACCATACTTCCAATTATTAAAACCTGCGTTACCGTTATAGATACCGTTGGTATCAACCACTGTTGAAGGCTCTTCCACTGCTCAATTAAAACAGTGTCGTAGATTCATTAACGCCTTTAGTTTGCTCTATATCCATATTTTCAAACTGTTTATTGGTTAATGTTATCCCACTCGTTTCATCTTAGAACCGCATCGAGGGCATGCTGCTTCCTTATGTTTAGTTCCGCAGCTCATACAGTAATAGTTAATTGAGTTTCCAGAAAATGGAGAGGACAATGAGCCAAACATCCCCGTACCTCCTCCACCCATCTTCTTCATCATTCTGTTTCGCATATAGAAATTGATAAGGATAAATATTACAATAATTAGAGGCAACGACAGATAAAATGGCAGAAAAAGAGAGAGTGTGATACTAATTCCTAACGATATAGCTATCATTACGACGTTATACATAAGGAATTGTTTATTATCCATCTCCTGTATGATATTATATGATCAAACCAGATTATTAACTTATATGTTATGGGATGAGATGAGATGAGCTGTTCAGGCGGTTTCTCTTATTGACAATTACCTAGTAATTCTCTAGACGAGATGCATTTTTAGTTTGACTGACAACTAAACCTGCTATTTCGTGTGAATCGCTGTTATTTCACCTGTAGTTTTGGAAGATTAGTGTTTCCATCTCAGTCTATTTTATCGTTCTATCTTTGAATATGTCGTCTAACGTTGCAACTCAATCTTTTGAGGAAATCTGCATCTGCGTATATAATTCTGAATAGAAGACTCCCACG
>JALZOS010000178.1 GCA_030913755.1 Thermoproteota archaeon
ATAAGCTTAGAAAATATAATTTTATATTCCGACGATATTTCATGATCTATAATACTACATGCACTATTCGAGTATAGCAAAAGACAGTACATCGTCTAGAAAGATATACTTAGTTGTATTCTATTTCTCGGCGGTGATCATGTCTGCCATTACAATGTATGCATTATATGCCAGTGTGATAGAATATCTATCTACTGGGAAAACAGTGATAGGCGATGTACTAGTCACTACTGAATTCCCCGTGAAAGGCCTCTCTAAACTTGTCACCTACCTTATGATTGTTTCAGTCCTGGCGTGGTACTGTGTTACGAAGTTAGGTGGGGACAAAGTAAAAGACGTCAAGCCATCAGTAAAGGCAGTACTTCAACTGATCGTATTGGTTATAGCTGTGGTTTCTCTTTATGAATTTGTGTATAATTTTGTGGTGTGGAGTTCTTTGATAACTGTAGATGCAATGCAAGGAGTCATCAATTTGGATGCCATAAATGTGCCGTATCCAAATCCAAAGGTCCCTTGGAATTTGGTTTTTGCAACAAAAATGTCATTGGCAGCTTTTTTGATTTCAGCACATGGTTTCTATATAATGGCCAGAAAAAGAAGACCTGAAGTCTAATTCTAATTTTGAGTGACAATTACAATTTGGGAAACCTTTATTTTCCAATTATGAGAAATGCGTTTTGGCGACACAAATTGATATCAGGTTTTCGAATACGTTATAATTAAATTCGGAATATTGGTTATGTTTCTGACGGCTGAGGAAGAACTATGCGATAATCTATTGTTAGTCACAATTATATGATAGCTTAGAAGATTGAAGATAAATGGGCAAAGAGACTGATCCTCAAGAACGCGCAGCACTTGAGCAGAAGGTCGCAGATATGGTCCAACAATCAAAGATTCTTGAAACATACTTGAATGACATCTTGACTAGAGAATCTGCACTCGGCAGATTGATTGAGGAAGCTCATCTCGCTTCAGAAGCGCTCCAAGCTCTTTCTGGCGAATCTGAAGTTGATTCTATGATTCCGTTGGGGATTGGGATTTATGCTAGATCTACCATTGGTACATTAGGGAACCTATTAGTCAACATCGGTGCTGGTGTTACTGTTGAAAAATCTAAAGCATCTACTATAGACTATGTTGAATCTAGAATTAAGGAGTTCGAGCTTGGAATAAGACAGTTAAATTTACAAAAGCAACAGATAACTGCCAGATTGAATCAAATTCAAAACGAGATTAATGCTGTTATTCAGAATTCAACCAAATAAGAGGAGAATGATCATTAGGAGGACGAGGCTGTATAAGAAGGTTCAACTTAATTGTTCGATAAGCTAAAAAAAGCCTTATCAGAAGTTGCAAAGAACCTTGGTCAAAAGGATATATCTGAAAAGGATCTCGACAGGATTCTTGAAGAATTATCATTCTCGTTGTTAGAAAGCGACGTTGCCGAGCAAGTCGCTTTATCAATAATAGACCGAATAAAGTCCGATCTCATGGAGAACAGGTTTGAAAAGAGTACTGATTCTGAACAAGTAGTAAAGTCGAGACTACTAATTATGCTAAGTGATCTTTTTGCGGCAAGTGGTAAAATGGATATAATTCAGGAAATAATTGAAAAGAAGAAATCAAAATTAGGGCCCTACGTGATTGTTTTCGTGGGCATTAATGGTGTGGGCAAAACTACTACTGTTGCAAAGTTTTCCAATTTGTTACATAAACAAGGGTTATCGGTTATTATGGCAGCAGCAGATACACACAGAGCAGGTGCAATAGAACAGTTGTCGCAACATGGTAATAATCTTGGCGTTAAAATAATTTCTCAAAGATATGGGGCAGATCCGTCAGCAGTGGCAAGGGATGCTGTGGAGCATGCAAATAAAAATTATATTGATACCGTACTTGTTGATACTGCGGGTCGAATGCAAACATCAAAGAATCTCATGGAAGAGGTAAGTAAAATTGTAAGGGTAATCAAACCGGATGCTAAAATATTTGTAGGAGATTCCTTGGCTGGTAACGATACTGTCAATCAAGCAAAGGAATTTTTTCAGTACACCAATTTTGAAGGGGCGATATTGACAAAAAGTGATGCCGACTCAAAAGGGGGCGCCGCTATTTCAATAGTACAAGTGACTACGAAACCCATTTTATATCTTGGAATAGGTCAACAGTACGATGATTTAGTGAAATTTGACTCTGAAAAGTTTCTGAGATCTATACTTGGCGAGATGCATTCAAATCATGCAGTCAACACAGAACACAAACGAGGTGAAAAAATCGAGCCAGTTAGAAACTCTGCACGACAGGTTCTTCTAGAGCACGATCCAATTCCCAGTAGTGTTCGTATCGAACAAACACGATCTCCCACTTCCGAAGACACGTTGGCATTCCAGAAAGAGACAGGTGCTGAATTGAACAATCCTATAGATGATGACCCAAATTTGCAACCTGAAACCTTGCAAAAGACTATGCCCAATTCGAGTGATCTCATACCCGTAAGGGAAAAACCCAAAAACAAAGGGTTTTTGAGTGGACTATTAAGACGAGAAAGCAAAGAAAATGAAGACGGCCGCAGTGCAGTCGACCAGGTGAATCAAGAACAAAAGGATCGTCCTAAAAAGAAGGAACGCGCCGTACGTAAGGATGAAGTAGTCTATCTTAAGGATGAAGATATTGATGATCTTGTTGAATAAGAAAGATGTACTGAGCGCACAGGATCTTGACGAGTCGGAAATAATATCCCTAATCCACAAGGGAAGAGATTTTAAAAGTGGAAAAATTGAATCAAAAGAACCATTAAAAGGAAAAACACTCGGATTAATTTTTCAAAAACCGTCTACTAGAACTCGTGTAAGTTTCGAAGTAGCGATGTTTCAGCTTGGTGGGAACACGATATACCTTAACTCAAATGACCTTCAGATGTCTCGTGGGGAGTCTATAGAAGATACCGCGAAAACACTATCACTATTTGTAGATTGTATTGTAGCTCGAGTATTTTCTCATGCGGATTTACAGGATATGGC
>JALZOS010000180.1 GCA_030913755.1 Thermoproteota archaeon
ATCTGATAGTGTGCTGTATACAACCAAATATTGCATTCACAAACAGTTTAATGCAGCATCAGTTCTGACAAGTCATCCACTGATAACAGCTTGAGAAGGAGGTAAATCGGTTAATGTGCAATTAAGCACTGATCGTCCGTTGGCATTGGTCACTATTTCAGATGCCAGAGGGAGTTCGTGATTTGGAATCATACAGTCAATCATATTTACCAGCTTCGGAACAAAGCAAATGTCTTTTCGTTTTCGTTGGGGCGTTCTATCCTAGTAATCTATACTTTGAATCCCTTTTGTTTCTGAATTTATTTCAATACTACAGATGCTATAGGAAAATTTGGAGAATCTTATCATTTTTGAAACTAGGAAATAAGAAGATGAAAGAACATAAATTGACATCTTACATCAGATTTTCATGCTATAGATGTAATAATATAATGCTAAACTCTTTTCACATAGGAGATGCAACAATATTCCAGGGTCACTGATTGAGTCACTTTTCTGGGGCTTTGTTGCCAGTGTTCCCTTGATGGTGGGAGCTTTATTGGCATTATTTATCACCATACCAAAGAGCGTCGTAGCTACGATATTGGCATTTGGGAGTGGAGTGTTAGTGGCAGCACTATCTTTTTCACTCGTGGAAGAAGCCTTTCAATTGACGAAAGATGTACTTCCGGTTATTATCGGTTTTGTAATCGGTGGGCTATCGTATACAACAGCAAATTTTATCCTAAGCAGGAAATCCGGTGAAATGACTAAGCGTAGAAAAAGATCTCATTATACAGATGTTCAGGATAATAGTAACAATAAGGGACAGGGTTTAACTTTATTGGTAGGCTCAGTAATGGACAATATTCCTGAGAATATAGCTCTAGGAATTTCATTCGTTGTCGGTGGAACTGTAAACATCGTCTTAATTATAGCAATAATCATATCAAATTTCCCTGAAGGCTTGGCCTCATCTCATGGAATGAGGTTAAATGGAAAAAGCAGAAGATACGTACTAAGCCTATGGTCTACTGCAGTAATAATTGGAACAATTTCTGCAGGATTGGGATACAGCGTTCTATCTAATACTAGCCCCACAACAATTGGAATAACTACGTCCTTTGCTGCAGGGGCCATACTTGCAATGTTGGCTGAATCGATGATGCCTGAGGCATTTGTACAGGGCGGAAGCAAAATAGGACTCGCTACTGTGGCAGGATTTGCTACAGCATTTACCCTTGGAACATTAGGGTGAATACCTAAAAAAAATTAAGATGGTTTATCTATTGCGTACTTGTAGTATCTGTCGTATTCAATGAAGCTGTTGATGTCTCATTTCCACCTTTAATCTTGACTTGTCCTCTAATCATTCCATCTGGATGATCTGTTGTGTGTACATTGACATATGTATCTCCATTACCCATAGCTGTTTTAAGATCTTCTAATGTCTTTCCTTCCATCGCGCCTTGAAGACTTGAAGCTGTGACATTACCTCTCATTATCATCCCTGTTGCTGTATCCGAATGTTTGCTAGTTTTCAATAGATCAACTATTACATCACCATTTTCTCCAGCTTGGCCATTATGGATGTGGGCGCCTGTCGCATCAGTTATTCCCGTTATGTTCATCTTCCATGTCAGCATATCATTTTTTGTTTTGAAATTTATAACACCCTCAGCAGGTGTATCTACGGGTGGAACTTCGTTATTTCCGTCTAATCTTGCTCTAAATTGTTCGTTCTGTGCATAGGTATTTGTTGCTCCGACTAGAATTAATGACGTAAGTGCCGCAGCTACTACAATTAAATACATATTCCTGTTGCATGACATATGAAAAATATAGAAGACCCCCTTTATAAAGGCAATCTACGGCAACATCTTCAACACCGATAAATATTAAGATATTTTCTAGATAAATCGATTTGACTTAAACTCAGGCAATGGTTGTGATATACTTTTAGGAAGAATTGGTGGCATCTTATTGTCATAGTTCTATAATGTGAATGCCACGTCAGAAAAAGGACATATGAATGAAAGATGGGCTATACTATTACTTGACTTCAATGAATAATTTATATCGACATAATTT
>JALZOS010000209.1 GCA_030913755.1 Thermoproteota archaeon
ACCTCGACCGTCGCGTGTTATCCCCTGCAGGGAAGCGGATCCCGCTAAATTATGATACGGGGAAATATCACGTTTGCTCTAAACAGAAAAAGAGGGTTGAAGGTTGACCATTACTAATAAAGATAAAGAGGAAATCTTAGATTGCTTGGATTTGGTAAACAAAAGGATCCAGACAGTCTAATAATTCGGAAATTTCTGACGTATCATTTCTCCATGAACCTTATTAAAAACTTTGAGTGAAATTATTGCTATGGAAAATAATGATGGCAGTAAAGCCAAGAGTACAGCGGCTGATGCCGAGAAAATGACAGAGTTTCAAAAAATAGGGCGTTTGCGAATAAGCGCCTACAACTTTGAAGAAGCAGTAACAGTAAAAGAAGATCACCCATTGATTCCGCAGTCCAGGTGTTTTGGTATGGGAGGCATAGACTTGTCAGGAGGTTCAATGACAGACTCGGCAGGTCGAATGACATGGCGCCTTTCAAATTTTCTGTGTCCTGAAAACGTACCACCGGGAGGATTAGCAGTAGATTTTCCAGTTAGCTTTGTTGCCACACCACTAACCGACAAACCCGCTTATATGACGGTTAAATTTATAGCAGTACAACCCCAGCCCAAGGACCTGATTCTTGAAGTTTATAGTTGGGATAGACTAGGTGAACCAGCACCGTTCCTGCCGTTTTACTGGCGCTGCCGAATCCCACTTACGCCCATCATACTGTAAATATCATACCGAAAATATGTTGAGGTCGGGTATAGATAGGTAGATAGAATTGCTGGTGATATTCTGTATTTTCTCTGACTGACGAGCACCTTTTAACTATCATATACTACCATATTAGAAATTCTATTTTTATCGTCTCGTTTTTTATATGTCGTATAAAGCATTAATAATTAAATAGATATCGAATCCATATATCCATTGGTACTAGTTAAATTACTTTGATAAAAAATGTGGCTGAACCACTATACCCAATTCCGGTTACTGGATTTATTGAATATCTTATGTCTTAGACGATAATTCATGATGTATTGGACTATGTGATAACATGCAATTCCGCCTAGTGCAAAACATGTTACTGTCCATATTACTGAAGACACTAACATGCCTTAGAGTCCTTTATCTCAATCCTCCTTAACTTTTTCTCAACTCTATCAATCTCGAATTCCAACTGGTATATTTTCATTGTAGTATGCATTAATAAGTTTCCCAGGGCATTCCTTGCGGTGTTAAACCTGATTCTTTGATGTCTGCAGGCCCTGGATATCCTGGTTCATTTGGGTGTCTGGTTACACAATGATATTCATACTCCCCTTTAGTATGATAATTGGAAAAATCACACCGGTAGCATTTAGGAGGAAAGGTTGATGTCTCGCTGTAAGAAAAACTACCCCCCTATAACTTAAGGATCAATTAAGTGACTATTATCTTTTCCATGAGGAGATCACATTATATCTTGTTAATGAACATGCCATATGGAATGTAATAAAGATTAATAATTGAATCCTTCTATCTTATTTCTATCAGTGCTTTTGCATACTGGACATCTACCAGTTTGTTTTTCAGCCATGGTTGTAAATATACAACCACAATGACAACAAGCAAAAATCCATTTTTGAGGAATTGCTCCCATAGCCACCAAGTAATAATGAAAAGGATAAAAAGATTACAAAGCCCAGACAGGAATGAACAAAGATAATCGCTGCCTTGGACTTCGACATGGGACCGGAGTACAAACAAATATTCTCAATTCCTGCAAATCCAAATCCAAAGCCAAGAAAAAAAAGAGTATATTACGAAATCAACAATTATTGTGTCACGTGTAGAATCAAATATCCTAAAGGTATCTTAAGGTGTTCAGATTGCAAGCATAGAATCAGAACAACAGGATGGCATAGTCCTAAAGAGGCAGATGTGAAAAGGATTTGATTTTAACACTGATAACTCCCCCGCAATAAAAGAATCAATAAGAGGATACTACGTTAGCGGTCGTCTTCTTATTTCGATTATTTCATAATCATAATCTTCCCAACGTCATTACCTCCAATACCTTCACTATAATGTATTATTGGAAATAGGTCTTGAAACCAAGATAAAATACTGTCAGCTGATAACATGGTCATGATATTTTTATCTTGATCGACATATTTTTGAAAGAAACCTTTTGCCGTCTGATAGAGCTCATCCATTTTAGTGGTATTGGCTCTTCTAAAGTAATCTCTTAACTCTTCTTCATCGGCAAAGTCGTAAGGGGTATATGCTCAGCACTGGGAGGCCTGATAATTCTAGTTGTTTCTTCAATCAATGGGAGTATCTTGATATTTTCATTATTAGTACCATAATCTGGATACCAGGTTACAAAGCAAGGCTGTCCTTGAAGTATGATAGCCTCGTGTAGAGTGCTTGTACCCTTGGCCGAATATTTGTAAGCGGGCACTTCTTTCTTTGGGATTGCATCTGGTTCTTTGTCCTTGTCCTTCTCTTTGTTGTTGTTACTCTTAGTTGAAGAGATAATAGATTAGATTGAATGAGTAGATAATGAGACAACTTTAAGTATCCTAACTATCGTTTGTTGGCTAATCTAAATGAGTAAGATCGGAAAG
>JALZOS010000217.1 GCA_030913755.1 Thermoproteota archaeon
GTACAAGAGCACAAAATACGAGCATATCTCTTGGAAACATGACTACAAGTACTATGACACCATCAGGCAACGACAAGAATAGTTGAAAATACAACTATTTGTCTTGCATAGGACACTATAACATAGGTTGCGTAGACTACAGTATACCTGAAATTGAATATAATAGAACTTAATGCCAATCGTGTTTGTCTTTATATAATCTGTCTCCTCTGAATATTCTTTCGGCGTATCCGATATTATCTTATCTGATGATCCGCTGACACCAGTCTCTTTTAGATATTCACTCAACAGGCCCACATTATAGAAATGTTTGAATCTGAAACGTGTCGGAAGCTTATATTCTATAGCATTTTGATATTCCTCCACAGCTCTTCCATGAAATTCCAAATTATCATTTTCTTGTCACGATTTGAAACTGTGACCAAGGCCTTGAAGATCAGTACTTATTACACATATCGGATATAGCACTTTATTTCACGCGACTGAATCAGACGCTTTCACTCATGAATTTCTTTCCGTTTTAATCAATCCTTGCTTGAGTGGTTGATTGTCAACCTTTCATTTTTTTAATGGACCGTTACATCATATTCCATATAATAAATCTCAGATAACACTTAGCTATCATAAGTTATGTTTTGCCAATAATGAGCAATTCGAACAATTAACGCCAAATGCGTCTTGAAGTTATTAATTACAAGTACATACTTCATCCGACCACAGACGGTATTAAAAAATATGATAGAATTGTTAAAAATGAGATCGAGTGTCCCAAATGTTTTGACATGATGACCTTTTGTTCAGACTTTGACAGATTATGGTATATTTGCGATGACTGTGGTTTTTCATTGTATACGACCAGAGTTCCGTACTATGTTAATTCTTCATAAATCCTATTCACATTGTAAGTATCTCGTTGATGGTAAAAGGATTATTAACCAGACCATCCTAGAAATGATATGAACCTTCTATCATCTACCATCAGATTGTTATGAGAATGTGGGCCACTTTTTAGTTCAAAATTCTTTTCGATAACATATTGCATCGTAGTCTTTTTAGGACTGCCTTTAAACCCTGACGGTTTATGCTCTTCATCTTCAGAATTTTCACCTGTCATCGTCGCACCATATAACTAATTTATCCTCGATATTTTTCGTTTCTGGATAAATGTTGTCACGTGCTATCAAATGGACGAAGTCTTTTGCAGTAAGTGGAGAATTATTTAAAACAACAATGGGCTTTATTCCTGCATTATTTGAAGCTTCCACACCCAATGGAGAATTCTCAACGACTAACACATCTGATGGATTCAAATTTGCTCGGTGGAGGAATAACTGGAAACCTTCTGGATCGGGTTTTCCATGCACAATATCGTCTCCTGTAAGGACAATCTCAAAGATATTCTTCTGAAAGCATTGATTTATGATTGAAACCACGTCTTGCTTAGCTGAACCGCTGACAATCGCCTTTACACAACGTAACTGTTGCAAAATATCATTTACCTTGTCATACGGCCTGATATTCATTACTGATCTAAAAACTTCATCTTTTCTCTGGATGACAACCTGTGTCTTCGAAAGATCAGTATAATTATACTTTTTGAATATTTCCTCTACCAGATCTATTCCCCGCATACCTTCAAGTAGATAGATCGACCTTTCGTCCACTTGCAAAGAAGTAATTTCTTCAAATGCAGTTTTCCATGCCTTGTAATGTGTAGTCATCGAATCGACTAAAACACCATCCAGATCAAATATTAGTCCTTTCATATTTATGTCAGCGCTTTAAGATATTTATTGATTCAGTGAGTGTAGAGTGACATCTATCAGGAATAAAAAAAATGAAAACCTGCAATTTAACAGATTGGTAGTCACACCAAATGTTCAAATGTCCAACTCACATATTCTGACGGAACCTTAACAGCTCACCCGATGAGACAAGGTCTTTTGACAAAGATAAAGTAGGTACTGAAAACTTGGAAAAGGATTTTATTAATGTAGCTGCCCATGAATTACATAATCCCAGCCAGCTAATAGTTGATTTTTCAGAGTTACTGTATTCTGGCAAGCAAGACGAAGAGCACTGTAAGTTACTTGCTCCCCTAATTA
>JALZOS010000222.1 GCA_030913755.1 Thermoproteota archaeon
CTAAAGATGAACTTATAAAGGATTGCAAGAAATGATACGACTGAAAAATGGAATATCGTATTTGTAATAGTAAAGATATTCAAAATAATTTCTTCAAGGCCTTTCCCTTATCTAATATCCATGTCGTTATTGGACGGATTAATGAAAACTTGTTTGCTTTCAATAATTCTTGCCCCCACAGGGGAGCGTCGCTCTCAAAAGGGGAGTTAAACGGAAGAAAGATTGTATGCTACATGCACGGATACGAGTATGACGTATTTAGTGGAAAGCTGGAATATATCCCACCCAAGTGGACCGAACAAAGTCCCGAATGGATGAAAAGTAAAGATTTGAAGCTAATTCCAGTTCAAGAAAAAGAAGGAAATATCTACGTTGAAATGTAAATGGTCAGATTTAGTATTGCCATGACAAATAGTAGGATAAAGAACTGTAAATTACGCAATTCATTCTGGCACTGAATCGCATACAAGCTTTCCATCCTCTACCTTTACGAATAAGAATCTGTTATCTTTAAAGATTAACGTGATCTCATTTTTCTGTCTGTCTTCCTCCACGTCTAACAGTTCTTGCCCTTTTATACCATCAAATTTTGCCATTGTTACGAGGATGCGTGACTGATATATTTAGACTGTGGTCGGGTCAAACGAAAAATTAGGAATTAAAATTCTAAAAAGCAAAATTGCGACAAAGTCGAGTAACACCACAACAACATTAATCTCTAATACTAACGTGAATACTGAACCGAATGGTCTTTACGAATATGAAATCTTAATCGATTGTGTGATGACCAGATCTCGACTTCGTTGATCCTACTTGTGACCCCAAACGGAATTAACTTAAACGATTATGCAGCACGGCTTACTTCTAGAGTGTCTGATCTATTGGAGATTTTGACAGGCTCAGTATAAACGTGCTTACCCCAAGATACTGTTATAGAGACTGCAATCTTGTTATTTCCGATTTTCAAAGTCTTGCTATTTAGTTCAATATTTTTATTGATATTGAATAACAACGATCTGGCTTCTTCTGTATTTGAAGGATATAATGTGGCCTCATCTTTTATGATGGATGTCCAAATTCTGTAAGGTATCTTTGGATTACGTGTCCAAAAAAGCGCCGCCTTTCTTACAAATTTAGTGGCTAATATGGTTCTTCTCCCTGACCGCACTTCAAGCTGAATTGTGATTCTAAAAGTATTATCATGCTTATCATAAGCTCTCTCCCAATTCTTCTGATCAAACGCTTCTCTTATTTTGCCTTCTATTTTGAATCTTAAATCCAGTGTTAACAGTTCACTGCTCATAACTCTGTCTTTTGAAATAGAAATTTTTATCTCAGAAATGAAATTCTCATCATTATTCAAGAATCATCATAAATGGTATCATTTATATCCTCAATATGTAGTTGTCTGTATAATGCTCGTGGAGATAGAAGAAGATGATCATCGGGCGATTGAATTAAAAATAAAAGAGGAAGACATCTCAGTTATGTATATTATCCAGCACGAAATTTTGAAGGATAAGAACACAGAATTCGCTGGAGTGGTTTTAAAACACGCACTGATCAGGGACTACGTTATGAGGATCATATCAAAGAGTGGTTCTTCGATGAGCATCCTACACAAATCGTTTGAATCAGCCATGAATTCCTTAGAAATAATCCAAGGGATGTTAAGCGCGGAGTTCAAAAAGGAAGAGGTGAGTGCTTCAAGCTGAAATTCTGTCCAACTTGTGAAACTAGGATGAAATCTAGATACGAAGAAGGTCTTTTGTTATGTCCCAAGTGTGGCTTCTCCACAAATAGAGACGAGACGGAGATTGGTATTTCCTCGACAGCAAATTCGTTTGATCGCGGCTCAGGAAGCGTTCTCAAAGTACTTGACATAGACAAAGCTCCAGATACATTGCCGACTACCAGTACCGATTGTCCTAAGTGTGGGAACAACCTTGCATTTTGGTGGATGCTTCAAACAAGATCGGCAGACGAGGCCACGACACAATTTTATAGATGTACTCAATGTAGCCACACTTGGAGAAACTATTCATAATAAATAAAATAACAAAACTAAAACAATATCTTTACAATTCGTATTGTTCTGTGTTCGTAATACCCTGGTGTGGCGTTGATACACGAGCAGGTGAAGGGTAGTTTATGTCCGCATTTTCTAGATCATTCCGTAATATTTTACGGAATACGCTTGATCCACATTATGAATACTAATGCCACCGAGTCAGGCTTCCTTCCTAAAGTTGAGCACTGTCTGGCTGAATGACTAATCTGACACTTGTAGGAATGGTTAATATCTCTCGTTTGCTCCCAAATAATCGATACATTTGGTTTTCATTGCCAAAACGAAGTCTCCAGATGAATGGAAAGCTGTAACGTCTGCTATATCCACGCTTGTGGATGAGGCTACGTTTGAAGCAACTACAGAAGGTCTGTCATTCAGAGGAATGGATCCTTCTCATGTAGCTTTAATTGATATCAGTTGGCCTAATTC
>JALZOS010000252.1 GCA_030913755.1 Thermoproteota archaeon
CACTGCAACGGAGACTGGTCGGGGATGTCAAAGTATGCATACCAAATCAGGAAGTTACAGCTCCAGATGGGCATTCAGCTCACAGATTTCGATCCGGCTATTCTTGATGCGCCAGTGGATGACGAAGGTGAGTACGAGGAAGAAGTAAAGGAAGGTGCAAATGACATCAGGAACGAAGAAGTGAGTACGCCAGATTACGATGAGATAATGGAGGAGGCCCGAATGAATCTAAAAGGCGAACATACCTCTAGAGCTGGACCGCGAGATGAGATTTTTGCAAAGACTGCGCCTAAGGGCGAAAATTCGGACAACTATCTTCGTCAAGGAGAAAATCACGCGCGACATTCGGTCAGAGCAAGAGTCACACGTGCATGCGTTTACCGACCCCGACGACAAGAGCAAGCAAAACAGTCGTACAGTTTCGCTCCTGCAGAGGATGAACAAGAGCAGCGAGAAGAGGAAGAAACGCCAAAATCATGCTCCTACGAACGTTATGAACAAGAGCAGCGAGAAGAGGAAGAGGAGGAAGAAGAAACGCCAAAATCATGCTCCTACGAAAGGAAAAAATCTTGAAATATGCAACACTTATACTGGTCATACCTCCATAGACCAAATCGTGCTGTTACGCTCTCTAACTTTCACTCGACATGCGAGTTTTGATTAGCAAATAACAGACTTGCCAGCCGAAATCATATTTTTCAGCAAAATTATCTTGTAAAATATGGTAGGGCACTAAATGAAATGTTAGATTTTAGTATTTTTCCGACCGTTCAACTGTTTCAATGTGGTTCGAATGGGAATATGCCCTTTATCACATAGATCTAGTGTTGCCAATTGCTTATCCCAGATGCGCAAGAATCATTAGTGATGGCTGTAAATACATTGACATTGTAACGAGCTTCTACATTGATCCAAACGTCTGTCCTATAAAGTAGTCCTAAAATGGAGTAAATCATCAGAAAATGAATTGGGCATTATTCGTCTTACAGTCAGCTAGCAGCTGTACTATTATTATTATTACTGGTTCCATAGACTGTTGCTACCGCATCCTTAAGTATGTCCAAGTATTTGGTCGGTACTAATTTCCCATTATTAGTTAAAACAAGGTTAAAGCTCGCTGTATCTGCATCATTATAATCCCACTTCCAGAAAGCAGTGCCCCATACGCCAGCCTTCTTAAACGCATCAAGTATCTTACCAGCATTGTCTTTGGTCAGTTCGCTTAAACCAGGATTGAGTTTGAAAATTCCTCCTTGCTGTGTTCTTACTACGTTATTCCATTCTCCGACGTATAGCGGTATCGCAGTCAAGTCTCTTGTTTTTAAAAAGGTATCAAATCTTTCTTTCTGGTACGCGTCTCTGTTGGGAACTCCATATACGCTTATTTTGAATACAACATTCTCCTTATTTGAAGGAGCCATCTTTGCTAAATTTTCTGGTGTAATATTTATCGGGCTGTTAAGGTCAACTGGTACGTTCATACTAAAGGCAATAGTTTTCTGAGTTGCATTCCTTAATTCTCCTACCATGAATGTATTGAACTCACCTACTTTGGACCACTGATTGACACTATCAACATGCGGCTCACTGAGTATTTCGTAACCTAAGGTACTTGAATGATTATCCACTACGTTAACAATTTTATTGAGAAAATCTGCCATTAGTATCCATCCATCTCTTCCTTGCTTATCTTTTACGGACCTATTCCACCAATCATTCCAAAACGCTTTTGCTGGTGTATCTGGAGTGTTACCACCACCACCTTTATCATACTTGGAATTGCCTTGGAGAAGAGACCATGGAAATCCCGTGCCCCTGCTCTCAAGCCACGATGAGGTGTGCCACTGATGATTGTCATAAATGACTTTTATTCCCCACTTGTCTGCCGCTTTGGCTACCGACTCTATTTCCTTCATGAAAAGTTGAGGATTCTTTTCATAGGCTTCCCAATAGAATAAAAATCTGACGTGATTCAATCCAGCTTCAGAAATCATCTCAAGACTATTGTCAATGTAATTAGCTGGCGCTGAAGGTGCATCATTGTCGTCCTGTTTCATATTTACATATATTCCCTTCATAACCACACCATTTAACGGCTTATTATTATCGACCGGGGCCAATTGTGCATTTGAAACAACTATAGCATTTCCGCCAAGAATAGCAGAAAGAAGAGATATAATGACCAGTCTACTAATTACACTCGCTACCAACTGAATAAGGTTTAATTTATGATTTAATATATATATTATGCAATAATCTCGTGTAATTCATCATCGTTTAGGTATTCGTTCAAAGATAACGAACAAACATGTATTCCTCGATTTATTAAACTATTGAGGTCTATTCAGAAAATCTAATAAAAAATATGGTTTAGGTTCCGCCATTATTTCTGTGTGACATCGGGATGTATGATCTCTTTTAAATTCTTACAGACATCACTCCCATTATCTACTGGATTCGTCAATTCAAGGTCAACTCCATTATACAATGTTTGAGTGACATACCGTTTTAGGTCCTGTTGCCTTATCTTACAGAGTTCTATCAAAACTTCTAGGAACTCGTTGGTTATTGGAATGTCAAGTCTAAGTAATTTCATACCAGTTCCACAGGGAAGTTATTCCGTCTTGTTCATAGACGAAATGACTTGTTCCCAATCTTCTTGTGGTTCTGATTTTTTCTTTGCGCGGGTCAATTCTTAACTGCCTCCTCGCGTGGCCGTCTGTGCTGTGTGTGGGCTAATGGATATAGATCATCACTGTATCGATAGTGATAAAAATGAAAGGTAATCTCCCTCACTCACATCATATACATCATACAGCCGTGAATTATTGGCAATAAGGTAGAGCCTTGGTTGTGGTGATGTCCTTGTCCCTAGTTTTCAGTAGACGATATGGAAGGGTGGTAGAGATATGACACAGCATGCGGAAAATATCTCAAAAACTGGTTACACCCCGACCAACCAACGGTTTATTCGATTTCATCGTTTAATTTTTGTATCTTTTCCAAGGTGACTTTGAGATTTTCATCCTTGCTTACAATGTCCTTGAACCGTCGTATGATCTCCTCCTTCTTTTGTTCGATACCATCGTTCAACATTCCTTCAAAGTTTTCCAGTTTGACTCTCTCATTCTCATACTCTGGTTTGAGTAACATTTTGATTTTGTTCTGTAGGCGCTGGATAAATTCGTCTACAACATCTGGTGTAACAGATTCTGGTACTTGTACGCTACGATTATAATTCCTGGTAGGAAACTTTTCATCGAGTTTATCTACCAAAAAATCCCAGAACTCTTCGTTACCTACTTGCATAAGCACACTATCAATCTCTATGCGCATCCTTCTAGCATATTCAATACTTTCCTTGAAAATTCCAGCGTCTTGACCTAGTGCGGAACCTTTTGCTTTCAGCATGAGATAGGTTGATTCTGCATGTTTCTTTGATTTTTCCTTCTTATCATCTACCGCATATGCCTCCTCTACATCCCTTTTTTCAAGTCCAAAATATTCTAGGGTGTTAAAGTCTATTCCTATCCTGTAAGTATTTGGGAGCGTCCTTGCTATCTTGAGACCATCGATATCAAAGTCAGTTAGTATAGCAACGTTCGCACCGTTCTCCGCCGATTTATTCGACAGTATTTCGGCATATTCAACAACAAAACCTCTTGTATTAAGAAGCGCAATGCCCAGTTCATCAGCAAAATTACTCAATACTTCTGCTACGCCTTCCTTCTCTATTATTAACACGTCTGCACCTTTTTTTGATAACTCTTCTATTTCATCAATACCAACATTGTACCACTGACCATCGAAGTATAACTGGGCCCTATCCGCAGCAATGATACCAAGTTCATCCCTGGTATACTTTTTGTGTTCTCCATTTTCGTCAAGTAGTCTTTCTTCGCACACCATTCGGATATCACTTGTGATAGAATCCCTGTTAACCTTCATCCCTTTGTCTATGAGTTTCGGTCTCAAACGATAAAATACACCACTCATTGTCCATCTATCTGTATCCTTAAGGGAGGGATCTGTTCTGACAGCATCTAGCCTTTCCTGTAATAACTCTGTCAAAAGTCCTCTTACTGTATTCCCCTTAACGTCCGTTGAACTTCTATTCGTACAAACCTTGTGAACGCTCTCTGATATTGCATCCTCAAATGGTGTAAATTCCATAATAGACTTTCCATAATTGTCATACTCAATCCTGGGAGAAATCAAGTTTATAACTATGATTGCTTTTCTCTTGCATACTTGTTTGTTCATTGAATAGCCATATTCACCGAGCATCTGAGTTATGCTGCTTGCATCATGTCTTTTGTTATTCTTGTGCCATTGGAATGTATTACTGTATTTACCCTGGAGCATGTAATAATTAGGTGATCCGTTAATTCCTTCAGTAAGAAAAAGATTAGACGAAATCTGATTAGTCTCTACGACCATAATTTCAAACAAAAATGGGAAGATTACACCATCACCACCTGAGTAAGTTCCAACTTTTTGTTGATATCTTACGTCAGTATCATTATCTATTTCAACTCCTATCTGTTCAATTCTCTGTTTTAATGCTTCTTTTCTTTGCTTCTTATTTATAGAAAAGGGGACGTCTATCTGTTCTCTTGATTCAAACGCACCACGTAGATCATAGTGAAGTTTATTTATTTTCTTATGGTCATTCTTTAATTCACCCACAGTCTCAAGAATTTTCTTCAATCGAGTTCCTTCCCTAAACTGCTCTTTGATCATCGTATAAACAAAAGTTTCATTATTTGATAGACCAAAGATGAATTTACTAAAATCTGCAAGACTATAATACCAAATACTGGTAAAATTGGGATTATAAGGTAAAGGTAGATTGATAGTCTGACATGCGGGAAAAGTTCCATTGAGG
>JALZOS010000280.1 GCA_030913755.1 Thermoproteota archaeon
TCTGGTCAAGCAGTTCCCTATAATCAGGAGGAAAATCATTCCCTACAATTCCTACTATTGAAGTGGACGTATAATAGCGTGCTGATAGCGCGGCAAAGGTTGCTGCACCTCCAAGGATTCTTTCTACGGTAGCATGTGGAGTCCTAGTTGTGTCAAGTGCTATAGTACCAAATACTGTCAACATCAGCTAGATCTTCATGTTATTGATTGATTATAAATATTAATAATCATTCAGTCTACCTTACAAAATATTGTCGATAGATCATAGTATTTGATCTCTGGAAGTCATTTTACTTTTTAGTGGCTTCCATAAGAAGGCACAATGTTACTAAGAGAGAGATTAGCAGTCATAGTACCATTTCTCTTATAACGGGTGAAACCATTCGATGAATGTCTTCAGTTCCAACTTATTAGTGCTGTTTGAAATCGAAAGGAATCATTTGAAAATATTAATGAACTTCATAGATCTTTTTTCCCTGGATTGGAGAGCAGTAGTATCAAAAATCCCGATGCGATTGGGACATACACTAATAGGGCTAGCCACTCGGTGATATGGATGGCACAACTAAAACTTCAAAAAATTACCTATCAAGAATATGGTATCTTAAACACTGACAGTATCGCATGCTTGTAGCGGAAAATCACTGCACCATATTATCACTTCTCTAGCCTGCTTAATTATTCCGCCTCGAATCGATGAATGTGGTTTGTGTCAATTTAAATAAGAATAGGTAGATCTTGTTATTTGAGTTTGGCTGATGGAATATGAAAAGAATTACGTGAGACTTGTCATAGGGATATCGGGTGCTTCGGGAGTTATATACGGATTAAGAACTCTCGAAATCCTACATTCAATGAAAATTGAAACTCATGTAGTTCTAAGTCAGTGGGGAGAAAAGAACATTGAAATTGAAACTGATAAAACAATTGAATACGTACGTTCGCTTTCCACAGCATTATATGGCAATGATAGTTTGGCGGCACCTATTTCAAGTGGTTCTTTTCTTCATCGAGGGATGATAATAGTACCCTGCAGCATGAAGACACTGGCGAGCATCGCCAATGGACATGACGACACATTGATTTCTAGGGCAGCGGGGGTGACTTTAAAAGAATCAAGACTTTTAGTAGTGGTACCAAGGGAGACTCCACTGTCGAGAATTCACTTACAAAACATGATTAAACTCGCAGAAGCGGGCGCTGTGATCCTGCCAGCGATGCCAGGTTTCTACCATAGACCATCTTCATTACAGGATATGATCGATCACCTCGTCGGCAAGATACTTGATCAGTTTAATATTAGGAATAATCTTTCACCTAGATGGGGTAGCCTTCGATAGCATATTCGAGTTTTTACGAGATCCTTTTGTATTTTATTTATCTGGGTTTATCCAACTTTCCCCCTTTAACCTTTCTTGGGAAATGTTTATCGATCGCGATTCGGTCTATAATACTTTAGGTTTAGCCATAGACGAGATGACGCCATTATGTTTCGTTGCCGGGAACTATAAACGGCAAACATCTTTGCAAATTGTTAACATTGCACGGCAATAAGGCCCTCGTAGACGCTAAAGTCCATTAATTTCCAAATTTAGTAACGCGTGTAAAAGGAAGCAATGTTAAAATACACTTATAACTCGGATTCTATAGTCTTGTTTGTTTAGCAGAATATCCTTATTTTATAGAAAATAATTCCACCTAGGGATATAATGGAGGATCTTCGGTAATTGGATCACAGTCTAGCAAAATTTCCATAACACGTCACTTCTAAAACATTTTGTTCTGCAGCTGTCTTTGTGCTAATCGGGATTCGTACACGTCTGTTTTGGATGCTAGAAATAGTCCGCTTGAATTGATTTTGCTTTCTGCGTTGAGCATTGTCCTTTTCATTTTGATAATAATCATCAGAACTCAGTTTGCCGATGATCTGAAGTTTACGGGTCCAGGTCAAAATGGAACTAGATAATGGATACATGGTGTAATAGAGAGTTAAAAGGAAACCGTAGTAAATGGAGAGGTTCCGGGACCAGATAATGAAATTAATATCACTTTGAGCAATAACGTCCACCTATTAATATCAATAAATCTTTCCAGCATTGTGAATCTAGCTTCAGAAAGCGGATACTTAGGGCTACACTGAAAAGATCAAGACTTAGTTCATCCAGAGTTTCAATCTTTCAATCTTTGCTTTTCGCCTTGCATTTTGTAACATCTCATAGACAACCTTATGCGCTCGGCCTTTACGGAGCAAGAGAACGGCGTCGTTCGCAAGAATTGTTTCTTCATAGGTACCAATAAAGCTTACCGTGTGACCGTAAACCGAGATTGAGGCCCCAGATAGCTCTTCTATGGTTTTTCTTGACTTCCCATTTGCGCCAATGATTCTTCCCTTTAGCCTAGTTACAGCGTTTGAAGATTTATAGACTGTATCATGCAAATCAATAATTAGGAGCACAATGTCTTCGTTAAGCAGTCTGAAGGCTACCATCGGAGAAAATCCGCGTGATATCGCCTCTATAATCTCCACTGCTCTAAGGGATTTATCGTCAAACCCGCTCTCGGACCCGGGAATGATCTGAATTTCACCTGTTTCACCTTCAATTCTGATCACAACGTTACATCGAAGTTCTAATTCCTTCTTGACAGAACCATTGGATCCTATTAGAATTGCAATTCTCTCATATGGCACCCTAATTGTCTTTTGAAAATCCATTAGTCAATCACGTGATCCCAATGTATTGCAGTATTAATATAATCCTAGCATCGATACTGGATTCTATCGTAGAGGAATTCATCATTGTTGAGACCCTACCGTAAATGCTCGGCAGTCATTGATCAAAATCATTATTTATTGTCTTGATTGGACGGCTGGCTGAACCTGAACACCATCAGAAAAGGAATGCCTGAAAATTGCTTCACACTCTTAGGATTTGCCAGTCGTATTCTAATTGCCTTGTCTACTATGCTCTTTCCTGCAAGATTTGCTATGCTACACTTCCTGAGCAAGTCTTCAGCCTCTTCGCTCCTAACTACTCTTTCCTGCCAATATTCTTTTGTTATATTTATCGCTACTCCATTATGATTCAATTTCTTTCCAACCAATTCAAGATCACATAAGTTAACCATAAGGGATCCTTGGTAGTACGTTGACCTTAAAGCATAGATGTCTGTATGTCCATCTACAGAATTTTCTCGGTTGAACGTCAATATGTACTCTTATACATATATCATTGAAAAAACTTCTGCTATATTACACGTAAAAGTAATTTCCGATCATTGTTCGCCTATTTTTTCATCCCATATGGATCGTGAGAACATCCAAACCAGTAACTTAATTAGCATGTTAAGCCTTTAATCGGGTAGACTGGGTTGCCCAAGGAATTTGGAAATTTTGGTGACAAGGCTAAACTTGAGTTTCCCCAATCCAGTACGTATCATAAAGTGCTAGTAGTTTGTATCGATAGGGATAATGATATTGGATCAAAGGGTGGAATCCAGACCCCTGTGTTGGGAAGAGATAAATGCATTGATGCTGGAATTAGGCTTGCTATAGAAGACCCAGAAGATGCAGACGCTAATGCGATTTTTGGTGCTATTAAACTATACGAAGAATTAGTAACTAAGGGTTATGAATCAGAAGTAGCGATAGTCGGAGGAAGGTTTAATCGCGGAATAGAAGCTGATGAAAAGATCATTTTAGAGTTTCGTCAGATAATCTCACAATTCAAAGCAGAAGGGGTTGTCATTGTTTCAGATGGTGAAGACGATGAAACAGTAATCCCCATAATACAAACTATCGTGCCCGTTATTTCTATTCAACGAATCATAATTAGACATAGTAGAAGCGTCGAATATTCTTACGCTGTTTTGGGGCGTTACATAAAGATGTTGGTCTACGACTCTAGATATTCAAAATTTTTCCTTGGTGTACCGGGAGCATTACTGATTGCTAGTGGTCTGGCTACTGTTTTTGGATTCACTAGAGAGGCACTTGCGATCGTTCTAAGCATCCTGGGAGCAGCGTTTGTAATGAGAGCTTTTGACATAGACAAAGCATTAGGATCCTTGAGTAGGCCAACACCTTCTAGCTTCATTCGTATCTTTTCCACTTTTGCAGGAATAATGATCATACTTGTTGCAATTTTCAACGGATTATCCAGTATTCCCTCTGGTCTAATCGATTCTAATGTTGCTATGACTAAACTAATAACTAACAGACTCGTAGTGGGAAGCTTCGTTCATGGCACAATAACACTTCTTTGGATCGGAATTGCAACAATATTTGGTGGAATGCTTCTGAGCAATTGGTTTAAAGGAAGTATTCGGATCATGTCAGACATGTTAAGGCTAGTGGTACTAGGATTGATATATATTCCAGTTGTTCAATTTACGTCAGTCCTGACCGAAGGGGCTAGTCCATTCAATCTCATATCTTCATTGCTTGTGGGATTGGCTATCACCCTTGTAGCGGCAACATTCTTATTCCAATATTTTAGAAATAAAAAAGGCGGGGAAGAGTTAAAGCATTAAGGCATCTAATGTAATGGTCTTCGCCACCTGGACAAGTCAACTCTGGACACGCATAATTCGATATGACCATAATCAATCTATTCAAGAAAAATTCGTTTTACGGTCTTTACGAACGTAAGCTGGAGTCACAAATCAAGAAGGAGCCGCTACCGAATCACATCGCTATAATCCTAGATGGTAACAGGAGATGGGCCAAGTATCACGTTTGGGCCACGAGAGGAGGACATAATAGTGGTGCGGACAAAGCAGAGGAGCTTCTCAACTGGATTCATGATCTCCGGATAAAAATAACTACTCTATTTGTTCTCTCGACAGAAAATTTGACTCGAGACGAGACTGAAATAGATAATATTTATTCATTACTGGAACGAAAACTTGAAAAATTATACAATGATTCTCGTATTCATGAGCGCCACATGAAAGTCAAAGGGATAGGAAATATTGAAGTGCTTCCGTCGTCTTTAAGGGATATACTCTCAAAGTTAGAAAAGGCCACTGAAGAGTACGACTCCATGTTTCTTAATATTGCTATCGCATACGGAGGTCAACAGGAGCTGGTGGATGCGATAAAAAAGATATCAGGGATGGTCAAGTTAGGCAGCATTGATGTATCTGATATCGATGAACGACTCATAGAGTCATGCCTTTACACTTCCCATCTCCCACAGTCGGAGCCTGATCTAATTTTGAGAACGTCAGGTGAAAAAAGGCTTTCAGGGTTTTTAATCTGGCAAAGTGCATACAGCGAATTAGTCTTTATGGATGTATTCTGGCCAGAATTTAGGAAAATTGATCTCATGAGGGCGATCAGGACGTACCAAAGCCGTCTTAGACGATATGGAAAATAAGTAATATAACCCAAATCTATCTAGGCAGAAACAAAACAGAAAAATACCTGCAAACTAGGTGAATAGATTGCCTTGTCAGAACATGAAGATTATGATGCAGAAACTAAAACATGGTTTTGTACTCGATGGATTTCGAATTCAGAGTGGTTTACTATTCATGGATATTTTCCAAAGGATCAGAGTAAATTCGAAGGTCTCGACTCCGAAGATTTTGAGGACTAGCTAACATAAATGCTATAATGATGAGGAATTTGTTTGACGAGAAATCTGCTGGGATAATTCTAACGACTAACGTTTTGGATGTACACAGCAGTAAAATTCTCTTTTTACGTCACAGTGCTGGACATTGGGATTTTCCCAAGGGAAATATTGAAGCCGGCGAGACAGAGATGCAGGCCGCAGCAAGAGAATTGAGAGAGGAAACAGGGATATCCTGCTTCAGATTCCTCCCGCGATTCAAACATACGATTACATATTCTTACAGGAGGAATAAAAGACCAATATCCAAAAAAGTAACATACTTTCTTGGTACAACTGAAGTTAGGAGCATTTTGTTATCATACGAGCACGTAGGATTTTGTTGGAAGGATCTTGATCAACCATTTGATCTTATTTCATATGATAATACGAGAAAGTCCCTAGAATCAGTTAAGAACTTCTTGGAAGATGAACTTTTGAAGATAATCCATTACTAATATTGCGCATTTTACTTATTATGGTAACAGGATCAGATGATTCAAGCACAGAACGTCCTACAATTATATATTTCGATCCATTTTCAATAGCCTTTTTTGCATCTCCACCTTGAATTCCAACCCCCGGAGAATAAATCGGGATGAGCGAGATTGTTGATATTGATCTTAGGATCCGAGCCTGATTGGCCCCAACCACTAATCCATCAACCTTACTTACATGTGAATAATTCAGAAATATTTTGTATAATGGTACAGTTTGGCCTTGATTTTTTTCCCCATTAACCATGACATTCAAACCGTAACTTTGGTGAGCATAGGGTGTACTCATGTATATCACTGAGATTACCCCCATTTTCAACTTGTGTGCGAATTCTACCAGTGATAATAGACCATCTTTTCCCATTATGGGATTAGCTATTATGCAGTCAAATCCCATGGATTCAAGACGGGTGGCGGCCTCTGAATTGGTAGAACTAATGTCATTCAGTTTTATGTCCGCAATTGATTGCAACCCGTAGGAATGGGATAGTTCATTCAGTGTTGTTACCTGTTCTCTAGAAAAGGATAAGAGAACGTGGAAATTGACTTTAATAGCACATATGTAAGCTTCTAATCTACACAGGATTTTTTCAATAGATGTGATTTGTCTATCATTTGGGTATTGCGAGTCGAGGGCAAGAACCACGCTGCTTTTTTTTGCAGTTGAACTTTTTTTTATGCGGTATGCATAGGACTGTGTCGTTCTATTCGTAAATTGTCACCAATGGATTAGTGCTTGCAAGTCTCACGAGTTTTATGTAGATAGAACCGTGTTCATGTATGTTGTTCGAAAAAGTTGGTTGCTCGTTTTTCTGGCTAGAATATTTTATGAATGAATTTAATGGATCCTCTGTACTAGTAACATAATAGAAATACGCGATACTATCAGACTCTCCAAGTGTAACAGCTGTGCCAATTACATGAGTTCCCTTTGACTTAAAAACGAACAAAGGCAAAGGCGGCTCATCATAATTCATTCTGTACGAGGCAATTTTTGCTAGGCTAGAGAGATCCTTTAATTTTATCGGGACATATCCGGTATTCTTTGCTATCTTTGCAGTTCGAGAAAATGCTTTGGGGAATTTTTCTATAGATATGATAGGTGAATAGATGTAAGCGGGATTCAAAATGGAATCTACGACGATTACCTCTTCTGCTCCACCGGTATGCCTATATGCAAGAAATTGACCATCGTTTGGATATTTTACGAAGTATATGAGTGGAATGTTACCGAGAAAATCGATCTGTGTGGCGAGCAGGTGCTCTTCGTTTCTATTGAAAGAAAATGTAAGAAGCGGAGTCCGTTCAAAGGCACATACTAATCTTCCAAAATCATGAATCGTTGAAATTTCTATATAGCACGGCGCGCGGGTTTGCAACAGCCTATCGTTCTTTATTAAGATTATTAATATCCTCCGACGAAAATCAGTGACTAAACCATTTAGGGCCGTCGTTTTTCTGTGAAAAGTCATCTTTGATGACATTATTCCTGCAAATTAGCAACTGCCAGGATTCTGGTCATAAGGAGCTTTATCTTAATTGCTGCACCCAAAATTAACTGGTCAGAAAAATTGTTGAGTAGCTATATTGGCCCTAAGAAGATCTTCCCCACAATTTTCAGTCAGTGCTCTTGTATGATGGATTTAATGGATCTCGCGAAGATCTATGATGTCAAATATGTCAGCTCCTGTTCCTATGAGGACCACCTTCACACCGGTTTCGTCCTCAATTCGTTGAATGAATTTCTTGGCTGCGTCAGTAAGTTTTGAAAATTCTCTTACCCCCGCACATAGGGGAAATAACACATCCATTTTGGTAATTGCCAGTTGCGTTGCACTATTTATCTTGACTGACTTTTTGGCCAAATCCATGTTAAAAGATGAGGATCTTCTCTGTCTACCAGTTACACTTCCGTACTCTGTCCACCCACGTGTTAAGGCTTCTTCAGGGGTAACTTCATTCGGTAGGGGGCCAGCTCCTACTCGGGTTACAAAAGACTTAAACACCACAAGGACCTCGTCAACACTCTTTGGACCTATCCCAACATCAGAACAAATACCAGATGCAGTAACATCCTTTGAAGTCACGTAGGGATAACCTCCATGATAAAGGGACAGATAAGTGCCTTGCGTTCCCTCTACAAGGACTGATCGTTTTTCATCAATTGCTTTATTTACTATACTGCTAATATCGCCCAGATACTGTGATAATTCTGGTACTTCCCTTGCCAATTTCAGTGTGCGGAGTGCCCGATCTGAGTTGGCGGGACCGGTACCAGTTCCAGTTGTTCCAACAGTGTTCTTAAGATAGTCTGACGTACTGTCTCTCAACATATGCGATTCTTCAATAATACCACATTGATTGTCAACAAACGTCCTATTGCTAGTCGAGTATTTTTGAATTTCCTCAATCAAAATAGTAGGAGTGATCAACACCCCTGCTCCGAGAAGTAATCTTGTCGATTGATTCAAGATAGCACTTGGCAGCATCCGTACCTTGTAGGTATGGTCACGGTAAACAAATGTATGACCTGCATTCGCGCCTACGCCGCCTCTCACCGCTATGGCAGTGGAATCCTTAATTGACAAATAAGCTATAATCTTACCCTTTCCTTCGTCACCGAAGAAACCTCCCACAGCAACAGTACAAGACATGTTAGAATGATTCTAACAAACTAATATAAGGATAAGCAGGGTTCATTAAAAAACTATGTTATATTGAAATCATGATTTTCTAACACTTTATTAATTGTCCCCTCTAGAGGTATATTACATTGTATCAAGGTCCACACAATTGTTCGTCCAATAATCTGGAGAACAGATAGTCCACATTCAATTTATTGAAGTTGTTTAGTATTTTCTAGCGTGATATACTAAATTTTCTTACGCTAACATTGGAAATAACAGATTCTTTGTATAGAATGGGAAGCAAATCTTTTAGTTCGAGATATCATCATGATCAATATGCTGGCAAATGACGGAGATATAGAAAGACTATTGTTTATTATGGCTAATCTGCCAGAATTTCTCAGATTATCCTTAGCAAGAAGAAAAGTTAGGGAGTTGATATCTATGGCAGAGACTGAAAGGCTAGAAAGTATATCACGTGCATTCAGTTGCACATCATTGATAGAATCCAACAAAATGGTCGAGTTACTTGGATCATGGATCAGAGCTATGTGTGAAGTAGAATCGAGTGTTCTTACTCAGCTCATGGTAACGTATTGTGAAGTTTTATTAAATGAGAAGAATTTCATTTGTAGATATTCGGAAAAGTTTTTGAACGCGTACTATCTGCTTAAGACAGAGGACCGGGAGAAAATCATGATGTGCACAAAGGAAGCAATTTTTCTAAGACCTCATCCCAGCGAGTCAATTCTAATGCTTCCTCGGAAGTTAAAACTTGCTATGAAAATCTCTATTTGACATTGCTCCCTTCGTCGGGGTTCTTCTTTATTTCTTCTCCTTTTTCGAGGCCGAAGAATATTCGCTCATATTTCCGAAGTGCCTTCCTGTGTTCAGGAAGGGACATGTCCAAACGCATCTCATTAATCACGATAACAGCATACGTAGTCCATTCTTTCCAACATAAATTACAAGATGGATACTTTGCCGAATCAGAATCTTCAATCGTATTCTCGTCAAACTGTTTTCCACATTTGAGACAGGATTTCATCTGTAATGATTTGAACACAAGGATATTTTATTGTTTAATTAAGAAGGAATAAAGAAGCCCTGCATAAAGGTTGGCATATACTTGAATTGTATATCAGGTTCTTTTTGAGTATCGATGATTTGCCGAAATATGTTTTCGCATTTGTTCCATCCCGCTTATTTTTACATTGCATTGTTTGCATTCATACATTTCATCTTCGTGCACAATCTGACAATGTTGCATGTAATCCTCAATTTTCCTAAATCGTTTTCCACATTTTTCACAAGCAATCCTCCTCAGCAGATTCAATTTCGAGATATGTAACATCTCAGGAAAGGTTCTTCCTACCAGCTAGGAACAGCTCCATGATGCCTGTAACATCCTAGTACTATTCAAAGATACTGGAGTACCGTTTATATTTTACAAGAAGTTTAGCGTTCTTGGGGCCGTTTGTCGATCGATATTAAATGTCCTCAAAGACCATTTTATGAACGTGATACTCCAGTCGTTGCAAGAGATCTTCTCGGGAAAAAATTAGTGAGGCTCCTGGCAGGGAGATCTGGAGATTGCGAAAGACTTGTAGGTATAATAACGGAAACTGAAGCATACGGAGGAGTAGACGATCCTGCAAGTCATGCATTTCACGGCCCCACGCCACGTAATTCAATAATGTTTGAAAGAGGAGGTGTGTCATATGTATACTTCATCTATGGAATGTATCATTGCGTGAATGTATCGGCTCATTCAAAGACTAACAAAGCAGGTGCAGTATTGATACGTTCAATATCGCCAACAGAAGGCATAAAAAAGATGATGGTACATAGAAATTTAAAGAATTTTGTAGGTCTGGCTAATGGACCAGGTAAACTCACTATGGCTCTTCTTATTGATAGATCGCATAACGGTTTGGATCTGACCGATTCCACGTGCTCATTACATATCGAGGATGGTAAAAGACCAAAAAGAATATTGGCTGCTCCAAGAGTAGGTATAACGGTCGGAACAGAGATGAATTGGAGATTCAT
This sequence comes from Thermoproteota archaeon, assembly GCA_030913755.1. Classification (GTDB taxonomy): domain Archaea; phylum Thermoproteota; class Nitrososphaeria; order Nitrososphaerales; family Nitrososphaeraceae; genus TA-21. The sequence continues at coordinate 10,792 of JALZOS010000280.1, forward strand.
ATTGTCATAAGCATTTGCTCTTTACTAGTGATAGGAAACTACACTATTAAATTATACAAAATTGGTTCAGTAGCCTTGAAAGTTGATATGATATTATTCTTTACAAGTGCTATTACTTGAAGTGATATGATACAATTTAAGTAAAGCTCGGCATGGATGTCTTGGTAACTTTAGATATTATTCCGCTGAAAGCAAAATTGACAATTAAAAACCATCCCCAGAGATAGACCTGACCCGGGATCCTGCATGGGCCCTTATGCTGAGATGAGTCTGTCGGGAGCGGCAGGCTGTCATTATGGACATTTTCGTCACTGCACATTATCCATGGAATTATGAGAGGAGAAACTGCTACAATCTGGCCAAATACTGTCGGAAATACTAATATCCATAGCAAGAATGAAGGGATCATGTAGATCAACATTGGTCTCATCTGCTGTTGCTGCAGTTCCATACTCATCTTATTCACGTATGCTTGTTTCTTTCGAAGTTCTTCTATCCTGGGTTTGTCCTGTTTCTTGACTGCCGCCATATACTGTTTTCGCCATTCGTTTGTTTCTTTCATTACGGCATTCATTTTTTGAATGTCTGTAGTTTTTTTCCTTAACATAGAAAATGCGAAATTCAACCCTATCGCGATAAGAGCCGCCACAATCATAGCAGTGAATACGTCAGCAAAAACTGGATGGGTAGTATACGTGGGCGTAAATCCAAGCTGCTCTATGACGGAATCAAAATTTATCATCGTGTAAGCGTCCTCCCATTAGAAGCATCTTGAACAATTAGTTTAGGAACGCTTAGATGAGAACTCTTTATAAGCATTTCATTAAAAGCTTATCATCTTGAATTACTATCATCTTTCAGGTTACTACGTTGACAACATTAATCAAATAGTCAAACGATGGTTTTGTTATAAACACTAGTATTCCTGCTATTATTCGTGTTGTTGGTTGGTTCTTAACTCTCCACGACTGTACTGATTGAGAATTCTCAATAGAGAATTTTTAAAAAATTCCAACCGGTTGGATCAGAGATAAACTCTATTCCACTACTATTGTGCTATGGTAACTACCAAGTACGAGATTAGCCTACTGAGCCTTCCATTTCCATTTTTACCATTCGGTTGAGTTCTACTGCGTATTCCATCGGCAGCTCTTTTGTGAATGGTTCCATAAATCCACCAATTATCAGTG
>JALZOS010000289.1 GCA_030913755.1 Thermoproteota archaeon
ATTATTTTATGTTAATAATATGAAATATGCCTGCTGTCCTTTCAGTCTTATTGCGTTCTTATGCACAGTAATTACAACGAACTCATAGAAAATAGAGGCAATACAAAGAGACTTGTTTATTCTCTTACAGGATTTGTCACCATATTGGCCCTATCTCCTAAGACCAACAGTTTCTAACACGTTGTTTTCGAATCGAATTGACAAATTTTCCCCTTCTATTCCAAATTGCATTCGCTTCACTTTACTTTTATAGAACGCCACCTTTTTGCCATTGTCATCAATACTAATTTTCTCTACGTGAATGAGACCATGTTTAGTCAAAATCTTAATCCTCTTGTAGGTAGAACTTAGGGGGATCTTGTTTCTCGAACTTATATCGCCTACAGATTTAGCGGTATCGATTGTTGATAGAATTATCCGATAAGAAACACTATCTAGGAGTTCACGTAGTATGTCCAAGGCGTGACCATCTGGTTGATCCGATTCTTTGAGCGACATCACTTAGGTTCACCTAATTAGGAATGCCTAATATTTAAACGATGTTGGAACGCAAGTAAATGAAGATAGAGAGTGGCATCTAAAGCACTATGTTTGAGAACTGCTAAAAGGGGATCATAAATTAAAATACCCGAAGGATTTGACCAACACTCCCAATGTTAATCTCGTGAAATGCCTTCATCAAGATTGGAAGAGTAGTATGGACGATTTAGATGCAAATGTTAGAGGTAACAACAGTTAGTTTTGAGTATTTCATGCACAATTAAACTTCATCAACCTAGTTAACTATAGAGAAGAGCTGAATGCCCGACTAATCTGCCGAACCGAATCCCACGTAAATAGAAATAATAAATCATTCATCATCATTTAACCAAATCTAAATGTGAACAATAACCAATCATGTTCTCGTAAATGAGAATCACCATATACCTTGAGTGTCCTGCTCATAGGACGGTTTAATAGAATGATAATGAGATCTCAAGACCTCAAGTTCTAGTTAATTATCAAAAGTACAAATCTCGATCATAATGCAAGTTGTGGAATCAGGTCGGTGATACATGGAGAATTTATTCAGATGGACACTAAACAGTCTCGGATACATCCAACTTCAATTTCATTTTCACCATAAATACCAAAGTACCTTGTGTCAACTTCTTATTCATCCTATTGAACTTCATTTAGATTTGATTTCTTTGCTATCGGTTGCAAAGGTTCTTAAAATATAATATGATTTATCGACATCGCGCCGCCGTATTACAGATCCATTTTCAGGATGAATCACTATCAGGAAATCTCAGTTCTTTAATTTCAGACTGTTGACTTTCTGTCCACATTGCCCGAGATAACTAGTTCCTCATTGATTTGATTGTAAATCTGTAGCATTCTCAGTCCCTTTTCGGTTGTCCTGTATTTTTGACTATCTTCATATGCTATTAATCCGTTCTGTGTTAGCATGGACAAATATTCTTTCAACTGTGCGAATGAGAGAAACGCTTTGTACATGATTTTTGTTTTAGTGGCTCCGCCGTTCGCTGCTTCCAGAATCAATCCGGTTATATCGGTTCTACTTCTGTATTTCATTGGAATCAATAGCTAGTAACCAATAGGATATTTATGAGTGATCTTCATTTCTTCCTAAATCTGTATCCATTATTATCTAAAAATGACAGTACGAATTGTTCGTTTTCATTGTTGTGCACATTGGTAGAGTTATACATTAATGACTGATTTCACGACACCGTGACTTCATGCTCGTATGAAGGATTCAATTTGTTTTCCATCGGCATTTGAGAAATATCTATGCCTGAAGGGATTTTGGGTTCAAATTTCACGTCTGTTGTATTCTTATTATTGGTAACTAATTGACCCTTGTTTTTGACAAGTAAACTTATCGTATCTTCCATCATACCATTCAAAGTGTCTGACATTACTTTATCAATAGTGCTTTTTATAGAAGACGAGACATTTGCTGTTATAGATTTTAGATTGTCAGTAATGTTCGTTGTTATAGTGCTGTTAGCTGGAACAGGAATAGGAGCAGGAGTAATCGCATAACTCGAATTGTAGTTAGTCATGGCCATGCAAATTAGTCCTACAACCAAACCGTTCAGGATAGCCGTCAACTTGTATTTAGATAATGCAAAGGATTTCACGTAGTAAGCACCTTATTCTTTGATAAATAATATTTGGCTACTCTTTAGCATAAGAAGAAATATTTGATACTAAACAAAGTATAGTAGCACAGTTCAAGACATTCTTCGTTTACATTTACGGTATTCTTCTTGCTTGGTCTAGCTCCACCATAAAATATGACTGCGCCAATTGATATAAGGGACTCCTATAATTTGATACGACTTTACAAAGAAGGGGTCTGACTAGCAAAAGGGCAAAATCAGTAAGGGGTATAAGACACTATTTAAACAAATGACGAGTAAAGCAATCACTCTTAATCTCCTTATCCTAGCAGCTGTGATTTTAAATGTGCTCTCTGCCCATCCATTTTTTTTTGCCAACGGACGTTGAAACAATGAATATTAAGTAATATATCAAACTAGTCAGAACAAACGAATTTAGGGGATACCTAGCGGCGAAACTGAATTCCTAATGTCAGCTCGTAACTAGCTGTACATTGTTTCAATTTAGGAGTGATTTTAATTCGTAAGAATTCGATCAAATGTACTGGTTTCTGAACTATACTCTTTTTGGTTACGATTTCTCGTAAATCCTCTGGCAGTTCATTAATTC
>JALZOS010000313.1 GCA_030913755.1 Thermoproteota archaeon
TAATTAAAGATAGGTAGCAGAACCCTTATGGTGCATTTGAACTCTTTAGTGGCTAAGGCTTGTCAAAATATCTATTCCTCTAGAGTGTTGATAATATTAATTCCAATAGCACTTTCTGCTTTCACCCACCTATGGAATCTCGAAGGATTTCCAGGTATCTACAGGGATGAAGACCATTATCTCCGGAAGACTATGCATGTCTTACAGGGGCTAGGTCCTCAAGAAGGTCCTAATGAGTTAATCAGTTATCCAATTCATCCCTATACACATCCGTACTTTGGCCAACTCTTTCTGGCTGGCGTCTTGGGTATGATTGGTTATCCGAATTCAATCCATCCAATTGCAGATCCATCATCCATCCAAGAACTCTTTCTTGTTCCAAGAGTATTGATGGGAATTCTTGCAGTTGCTGATACGTTTCTTCTGTTCAGGATAACAGAGATTCGTTATAACAGAACCGTAGCCTTAATTGCTTCTATATTGTTTGCAGTTATGCCTCTCACTTGGATGCTGAGGCGGGTATGGTTAGAACCTATCCAACTACCTTTTGTTCTATCATCGATATTATTGGCACTATACTGTACAAATTGCAACTTGAGAAAAAGCCATGTAGCCGTATCAGTCACAATATCCGGTATACTTCTTGGGTTAGCAATCTTTACGAAGATTCCAGTATTTATGATGATTGCCTTAGTAGGCTATATTGTATATTCTACCACTAAGAATCAAAAACTGTTAGGACTATGGCTTATTCCAGTACTCCTGATACCGTCGGCATGGCCCCTATATGCTATCTCTGCAGGACAGTTTGACCAATGGATTGATGGTGTATTTTGGCAATCAGAGAGAGAAAACAGTGGGCTTGGCATTGCTATAGGGAAGTTATTTGCCATAGATCCTGTATTTATGATCCTTTCGTTGGGCGGATTCATCTATGCCGCGTTATTAAAGAGAAGAGATATACTTCTACTATTATGGATTGTACCTTTCATTGTCTTCAACCTTCTTAGTGGATATGTATCGTATTGGCATCTAGCTCCATTACTACCTGCCTTCTGTATCTCATCTGCACTCTTAATAGCAGAGACATCAAAATTATCCCACAACTGGAAGATTGCAAAAGTCTTACCGTATGCAATACTGTCATCAGTAGGAGTGTTTGGGCTAATAATTACAACAATGTTGATCACTCTAAATCTTACATCATTTCACTATCAAGTTATCTCGGTTCTTGTTAATCAATTACAGGATAATGGTACCATAAGAAATGTGGATAATGCCGGTATTAGTAATAGTTTAGCAGGAAATAAAACCAATAATGAAGGAATAACAGTCTTGGGAAGTAATTACTGGCTATGGCTTCCGAAATATGTATTTGACAAAAACCAGATCAATGACTATAAGAATTACTATAATGATGGCGATATCAAAACAAAAAACAATCTCTTGGTGGTGGGTGAGAATTTTATAAATGAGATGACTAGAGATAACTATACAGAACAGAACATTGAAGGATTGCGAACACTTTACGTTAACTCTTCTGCATTGGCAACAGTCGAAGAGGACCCGCGGATGATACCAAACCGGGACAAATATCCATTTAATAGTCTAATCGATCTAGATCCGAAGGCATCAACAAAGATCGAAATCCGGATCAATCATTAAAATGACATTATCGAAGTAAATGTAGATCAACCGTTACTAGAAATTATCTTTATTCTCCATGGTGATGAACGCTCTCATTATAGAATTTAATTGTGTCTATATCTATTTTGTCTATTGTCGTCTGTGCTCAACTCGGGGTAGATCGTTATTCCCCTGTACGTGATTTCCTAAAATTACTCCTTTGTTTAATATTTCGGTTTGGCTGTTTCAAACACTAGAATTCAGGCTGAACCCGCGTTGCCGTCTACCTTTTTTAGAGTAAAACAAGATGCCACACGACAAACTTATTTATATTGTCCAATTCAAGATTGAAATTGCTTCTGCTACCTTCATATCAGTTTGATTAATTTTTTGAATCTATCAGTTTTGCTGACACCTGATCTTTTATCATATTGTGAAGTTCATTTCTCATCTACTTTTCCATGCTTTCTTTCTAGTCTACTGCTCCCTTTTTCTCTAATGGGGATTCCACATATTCAAAATTATCCAAATAGGCTGTGGTTACTAATTCATCTACTACAATATGATTTCCTTTATGATATTCTAGAGATCTGATTTAGTAGTTGACCTGCTCCTCGCGCATATTTACAGATGGATCTTCAGCCGCAATCATCATTGTTATATTATTTTTGTTAGTGTCCTGTTGTTGAGATTGATTTTAATTCTGTCCAAACTAGATTGAGTAATCGGACTGCACAAGAATAAACGTCCTTGCCAACCCAGCCAAACCAGATAATGTACAAGCTTGATTCCTTCATAGTTAAGTCTGCCTTGACGCGTTCACTCTTCACTAGTAGCGACGAACCAGGATTACATATACTATATGAGGGTGCATATCATTGAGGATATTCTCAGTTTTTGCTTACCACGAGATTCTAAAATAAATTCAGCAAAAGTATTTGTATCAGATAGAGATGTCATATATTATGTCCAGGCTTGTGGATCTGATTGACGTGGAGATTCAAAATAGAAGTCTCTTGAAACATCCCTTTTATCAGAAGTGGTCCAATGGTGAACTCATTCTTGATCATTTACAAGGATATTCTAAAGAGTATTCTCAATTAGTAAATGCTATTCCAAAAATGGTAGAGAATGTCGTCCTGCTTACCACTGATAAAAAAACGCATTTCGCTATTGCAGAAAATCAGAAGGAAGAATCAGAACATATTGAATTATGGGCTAAATTTGCAGGCGCCTTGGGCGTGTCAAAGAATGTCTTATCCACATATGGAGGATCTATTGATACCAACTTGGCTATATCTAAATTAATTAAACTGACATCGGGATCGTTTGAAGAAGCCGTATGTGCCATGTATGCCTACGAAATGGAATTGCCAAAGATTAGTAGGTCAAAGATAGACGGGTTAAAAGGATTTTATAACATAACTGGCAGCGATGCTACAGAATATTTCAGGACTCATGAAGAAGTAGACGTACGTCACGCACAGCTCTGGAGACGTCTAATCAATGACATTCCGAAAAGCAAACATGATCTTGCCTTAAAAGCTGCGATTAGATCGCTCGAGGCACAAAATGATCTCCTTGATGCAGTTTGTAGCCAGTATCTTATACCAAACAACTAGACCAATTAATCTGTTTATGAATTAGGGTTACTCTAGCTAGATTATATATCGCTCAAGGAATCTGGAGCAGGAAAACGGTGGTGCCGTCTTTCTACTATTCAAGCAGGCCTTCTGATTCATTTGTTCAAAACCTTTATACGTACTTAAATGACGAGTTCCCAGAGAGGGCCCATAGCTCAGCCTGGTTAGAGCGACCGGCTCATAACCGGTCGGTCAGGGGTTCGAATCCCCTTGGGCCCAGGCTATTATAGATGCATAAATATGGGTCCCTTTATATAGAACGTGATGGATGCGGTAGTAGAAATCAAAAATCCGCTGGATAATTTCTTATACGCACTAAGGGCACCAGAGACAAAACGGAAATATCCCCAAAGACTGAAATTTTTCTTTGACTTCGTGTTTTCAAAGATAAATGATCTAAAGGGTCAATCCATAGAATTCATTAACAAGGCTAAAGGCAACGACCAGTTCGTGTATTCAAGTTTTATCAATTTTATAATCGAACAGAATGGAAGGGTAGACAAAAAAGAGATCACTGCAGGAACTGTCAGGAATTACTATAAAGCTGCTAAACTATTTTGCGAAATGAATGACATCATTGTTAATTGGAAAAAGATCGCCAAGGGACTCCTCCAAGAGAAGCAATATGGAGAGGACAGGGCCCCGACAGTGGATGAACTTATTCAGATTATGAAATATCCCGATAGGAGGATTAAACCAATAGTCCTGGTGATGTGTTCGTCAGGAATCCGCGGCGGAGCTTGGGATTTTTTGAAATGGAAGCATATTATCCCCCTTAAAAGCAACGGTGAGATAGTAGCAGCAAAGATTATTGTGTATGCTGGCGAGACTGAGTCCTATTACTCGTTAATAACTCCGGAAGCGTATCTTGCATGTTTAGATTGGATGGATTTTCGTGCTTCTTATAATGAAGAAATTACTGGTCAATCTTGGGTTATGCGTGATTTATGGCAAACGCCAAACAAAGACTATCGCGTGCTGGCACCACATAATTCTCATAGTCCTTTTGCTCTCTTCAAAACTTCGAATCTACCAGGGCCTGGAACATATGATGGTCCTTACGTTCGATAGAGCCAGAGCCCACGTTCACCTCCTTTTGTCTCTATATATGCTTGTAACTTTTTGTAACAAAGGGAAATTAGTTATGATTTTTCAGTGTTATTCAAATTAGAAATGTTGAGAGAATAGCCACCAATTGTTTTACTATTTATCTGAATACTGACTTCCATTGAAAATCTAAAAATCAGGTCAAATTTGATTCACATACAATATCTCTTATTACTCGTACTATTGGTAACGATAACAATTCATCGTTCCTACATTGTACTGAGGTAGATGGCATTGATTTTGAAATTCGATATACTAAGCGGCGTGTTTAGTCAGGATATCCCTTATTTCCATATCGTCAAGGAGGGTATTAATGAGTTTGTTCCGTTCCTTCACAGTGATATCTTCAGATAATTCAATAGAATCTATCGCTTTAAGTTTCCAATAACTTTCAACTGCTTTCTTAATTGTAGCTTGTGCATCGTATATTACTTTTCCGAACGCAGTAAGAAAGTGTCTCGCATTTTTACGCTTAACCATACCCGTCTTCATCAGCCGTGACATTCTCGAATAGTATTCCTTTCGTGAGAGCTTAAGTTGCACGGAAAGGTCTTCACTATTTCCTCCTTTTGTAGCAATAGCGTTAAATAATTTTAGTGATTTCTCATCACAAATTGCCACTAGTATTTCCGCTACCGATACCATATATTGGTATAATAATTAAGGTAGTTATGGATTATCCCTGATTTGTTTCCTTGTTTTACCAGTATAGGACATATTCTATATACTTCACCTGACGATCCACGACGTTGATGTCGGCCCGTTAGCGAGCCCAAAAATCGCCGAAACTTCAATTAGAATGCGGCAACAAGAAGTAAACGGAAGCTCAGGGTTTATGGTGACGCGAATGGCTCAAA
>JALZOS010000370.1 GCA_030913755.1 Thermoproteota archaeon
GTGCGCGCGAGCAAGCAAGCAAAGTAAATGAAATAATGTAGCCGCAACTTGAAAAATTAGAATGTGATCATATAATTCCAAAATCACGGTATAAGCAAGAAGGTTATAGATTCGATACTCTTGAAGAAGCGATCAGGACTGTAACCGAATTTTTCCACAATCATAATAATTTGAGAACACTTTGCAAAGAATGTCATAAGCAAGTTACAGTTCACTATATGAAAAAAGAACCACAGGCCATTTTTGACTGCCATGACTGATGATGGGATGTCTAATGATCTAATATCGTGGTCCTACTGTGAGCAATGGCACTTCGCTTAAGACTTCCGAAATCTATACATGAGTACAAAGAACTGATACGTCGCAAGTATTCAGAAAATCTATCAGTAAATAAAAGTATCCAAATAACTATAGGGTAGTCAGGGATCCATCAGATCTCATTGACTCGATGGGATCTTTTACTTACTTCATGCTGCTGGACCTATTCTATCTCATTTAACTCTGATTCATTTATTAAGAATGCAAAGATTTGACCGTTGCATTCTGTTGTGCAACAACCGCTCTTTTGAAATCCCATTTTCGGTTAACTTCGTTTCATGAGAACAGGTGATCTGGCTGAGCAGTCCCAAGACCCGCAACACCATTTCTGTGGGACAACATTAAATGGAGAGTATTATATAACGTTCTAACGTGAACTCTATAGCATCTCAGGCCCTTGCAAATAATCTAACTTATAGATGATGACCTGGATAAATTTGGCATATGCTCTGGTTGTACAGAAATCTTGCTATCTTAAGCTGTTTCGTAAATGCGATAGATTTACAATTAGAATCAATATCACCACCAGGTACAGAGCCGCTAGTAGGAGTCATCGATGTCAGACAGTAATTTAATCAAAGATGTTGACCAAATAACATCATATAGTGCTGCTGAAGCTTTATCGAAGTTTTTGTCTCAAACTCGTACTAGTATAGATGTTCACTTCGAGTCAGATTTTCGCCCTATAACTGGTCCTGACGGGATCATAGACAAAATTGCACGCGTCCCTAAAGATATCGTAACTATAAAAGTGATCACCAATGTTACGGGGCTAAATATATCATCTTACGAAAGAAATAAACACATAGAGATTCGGCATATCGAAGATATACATGGTAATTTTATAATATTTGATCAAAAAAACTATGTTCATTTTCTATCATCTGATAACGAATCTCTTAGGCTACTTATTATAAGTAACGGACCTTTTGTAAGATCCCAAGTACATCTGTTCTCATGCGAATGGAAATTAGCTTCTACACTAAGAGAACGCAGAAAAGAGCTCGGTGATACCTCTGAGGAATTTACAAGGACTATAACTAATCCCTATCAAATTATTGAAGAATTGAAGATTTCTATAAAGTTAGCTAATGAAGAGATACTTCTTCTCTGTTCAACTTCGAATGCTGTATTTATGTTAGAACGGGCTGGAATCCTTTTTTTATTACAAAAGGCGGCCTGCCGTGAGGTAGGCGTAAAGATGATTGTACATGTCGGAGATAACGAGACAAGAGATAAAGTCAAATCGATATTCAAGGAAAAATTCCCCAACATATCCTTCCAGCCTATGCGGAAACAGTTACAAACAAAGATCATGAGTATGGTAATAGACAAACAGGAGTTTATTGCAGTTCATACTAATGATGTAACCGACCAACTGGAGGACTTTATACAATCATGTACATATTCTAATAATGAATTGAAACTTAATTCTGCTATTTCACTATTGGAATCATTGTGGATTCAATCAGGTTTTGACAATCAAAATATAATTAAACAGGCCTACTTTCAAATGTTCAAGGGGTTTAACCTTAAGGAAGAAGTTTACAAGCGCGAATGGTCAATAGACAACAAAAATGAAAAGAAGGAAGGAGTTGAAGATTGACCAGCTGCATGTGTGCGAGGCCATTTTTGCTAGTTATATGAGTGGTCAAGTTGTAAAATTGTCTGTTACGTACCACTTTAACACATATGTTACGTATTCAACTGACAGCAGTTTAGTTTATGATATGTAATGCCTTAGATCCAATCCTCTACCAATACATACGGTGACCAAAAATAGAATTGGGTTAAGAGGTTTTGGTCCTAGTTTTGAGAGCATTTCTAGGGTATCTTGCAGGGTTTTCGGATCAAAAACATCTTTCAGATTTTTATCCACTTCCCCAAGGCTTAGATTCTTCACATACAGTTGAGCTTTTGCTAATGATTCAGATTTGTTAGTCCCTTCGACAAATATATTGTAATAAAATTTAGTCAAAGTAAAATACGCAGCCTTATCATTCAGTTTCCACAAGCCAGCAATGACGCTTTTTGCGCCCGCGAAAAGAATAGAGCGAATTAGTCCAAACATTTCATCTCCGGGCCTTAAACTGCCTCTTGCGGTATTACATGCATTCAGTGAAATTATCGAAGTAGGAAGTTTGAGTGACTACCTTAGGCACAACAGCCAATTCAATTTTAGACAGAGGTCTTGTTTTTTCGATGGGTCCATGTACACTAGAAATATCTTCAAAGACTAAGTGATCTCCCTTTTGATGACCTGAGTGATGATATTTGAAATCTACAATTCTTTGTGACTAGTAAATCTTTGTCATATTCAATTCGAATGACTCCCTGTTAACACATTATCAATTTTAGCTTACTAGGGTACTACTGCTTGATTAGTTTATTACTATGCCAGAATTCTTCATGTTCCTTCCTCTCTTCATCCAAACAATATTTTAAATTACAAAAATGGCATTTCAAACCTGGTTTTGGTGGAGGTTTGTTTTTAACCTTGATTGTATCATCAACATGGGTGAATAAACTAACGTCAACTTCATTAACTTCATCACCTTGAATTTTGAACTCTTTTTGTTTAGATATTTTTGAGGCAAGTAAAGTAGCATATTTGTTTGCCAGATAGTAAATAACCCATTGAGACAGAGTATAATGCCAATCGAAGTCATAACCGTCTTTATAAGGACATTCATCGATCATCTTTACCACCACGCCTGGAT
>JALZOS010000375.1 GCA_030913755.1 Thermoproteota archaeon
GAATGTATAAGCGATGACTTTACCAAAGGGATATGGTGGCAGTGGAGGTCGAGTAAGTAGTAGCGGTGGCAGTGGCAAAGATAATGACATTGAACGTATGATAGGTAAAAGAGTGGAGAAGATGACACCTATATTAGTACTAGGTTTTATTCTTGCTTGGGTAGCGACTGCTGGTGGCGTTTATGTCGGTGTAACAGTATATCCATGGGCTTATCCATTGCCAAGTGGTCTTTATGCGCTGTCAGTGTTGACGGTAATTGAATCACTAGCATTGTTCTTTATGTTAAAGGTAACACGAGAAAAGCCATTGCGTCCCTAGAACTTAATAATCCTTTTTTGTCTTAATTTTTTTGCCGTTTTCATCGCTTTATTCTCGGTGACTGATTCATACTGGGAAAAATAGATCGGACAGACACTGCTAACGTGTAAATGTATTCAAGATAAAATTTTATATAGAAGCGTTAGCAGAAGGTTGTTAATGGTCTGGCTTAGACGCACAACACACTACTTATTCATAGTAGTAGTTGCTGTTAACAGCACCTTACTTACTATCAATGCAGGAGACTACATTTTCTACACTGACTGGGCATGGACATCATTCGTAGTATTTTCAATATCACAATCAACTATGCTTGTGGTAGGTGCGATATACTATATGTTGTTCACAGGTGTTCCGGGGACTGCGACGTATTACGCGACAATTATGACAATTTACACTTGGGTGGCAAAAGGTGCATGGTTTGCCTTGGGATATCCTTATGACTTCGTTGTAACACCAGTTTGGATACCTTCCGCCATGCTCTTGGATCTTACGTATTGGGCCACAAGAAGAAATAAGCACGCAGCGATAATAATTGGTGGAACATTGGTCGGACTTTCATTGCCAATCTTCAACATGATCAATCTACTGTTAGTGAAAGATCCTTTAGAGATGGCATTCAAGTATCCGCGGCCTACATTGCCTCCGTATATGACGCCGATAGAGCCTCAGGTAGGAAAGTTCTACAACAGTCCCGTAGCATTAGGTTCAGGTGCAGGAGCAGTACTTAGTGTACCAATAGCGGCATTAGGAGCAAAGCTCAACACGTGGACATACAGATGGATGGCCGCGTGGAGTAAATGGGACTAACTCACACCCTTTCCTTTTTGTTTTAAGTTTCTATTTCAGAAATATTCTAGTACTATCTGCAATGTTAGATCGTGGTACAAGTATAAAGTCTTCACGACAGTATGTCTACGGTCCTGTTCGAACCGTCAATGTAAAGTATAAGTTCAACTTTTCTTTAACCTTACTTTGATATAGTAATAATAATGTCAGATGGTCATAAACGTGATAAAACACAGGAAGAGGGAACAACCTGTGAATATTGTGGATTAGTACTAGAAGCATGCATGTGCGCTTGCCCCTATTGTGGAGAGAGAGATTCATGTGAATGCTGTTTGTACGATGCCGCTACAGGTGGATAATACGCCCTAAGTTGAATTGATTATAAACCATTAAAAGTAGGACGTGAGAAAAACAAAAAATTGAGCAGTGCACTAGTGAAGAACTCCATCTCTTGGGTAATAGGTGGTCCCCAAGGAAGCGGTGTAGACTCGGCAGCTAATATCTTCTCTAGAGCATGCGCACAAGGCGGGCTGCATCTATTCGGAAAGAGGGAGTATTATTCTAATATCAAGGGGGAGCATAGCTATTTCACTGTGAGGGTAGCTGAAAAGCCGATTAATTCTCATCTTGATGAAATAAATATTCTTGTATCATTTGATGCAGAGACTGTATTTCGACATGCACTTAAAGTGGCAAAAGAGGGCGCAATTATTTATGATTCGTCACTAGTTAACAAATCTCTCAACGAAGTTCCGACAATCGATGAACAATCATCAATTCGAATTTCCGACATTCTAAGAACCGCAGGGTATCCGACTACAGTACAGGGCATATTGGATTTAGCAAAATCAAACGGTTGTGTTGTCTATGGTCTGCCATACTATGAAATGATTGAGGATTTGGCTAGAGGACTTAATGATCCTTCATTAAGTAAACTTACGAGAATGGTTAATGTTATAGCGCTATCTTCGTCTCTAGCACTTTTAAAGTTTGACAAAAAACAACTGATTAAGGCAATACAGCGCGTCTTTCAGACAAAACCCAAAGTACTCGGCAACAACATCGCCGCGGCTGAATATGCATATTCGTATATCGGGAAAAAATATGATATCACTCACTTCAATTACGTGCTTGAATCAAGGCCACCCCTGACAGAATACCTGCTTGTTCAAGGGAATCAGGCATCCGCGATGGGAAAGATTATTGGTGGATGTAGATTTCAAACGTACTATCCCATAACACCTGCAAGTGACGATAGTGAATTTTTGGAAGCCAATCAGATCTTTGACTTGACAAGTGGCGCCAAAGGGTCAATTGTGGTTGTACAGACAGAAGATGAGATAGCAGCAATTACAATGGCGATATCGGCTGCGCTAACAGGAGTAAGGTCTGCCACTGCAACATCAGGACCTGGTTTCTCTTTGATGGCTGAAGCATTAGGGTGGGCAGGTATGAACGAAGTACCTGTTGTAATCACGTTATACCAACGAACTGGTCCATCTACTGGATTACCTACTAGGCACGAACAAAGTGATCTCTTGTTTGCCATCCATGCAGGTCATGGAGAATTTCCAAGGATTGTTTTCGCTTCAGGAGACATCGAAGAAGCATTTTATGATTCCATCAAAGTATTCAATCTGGCTGAGAAGTATCAACTGCCTGTGATTCATATGCTTGACAAAGCACTGGCTAATAGCATACAAACATGTAAAGAATTTGATCAACGCAAAGTTCCAATTGAAAGAGGAGATCTGATTAGCACAGTTGACGAAAATATATCGACTGGAAGTGGTGGACACTATCTCCGATTTAGATTGAGTGATAATCCTGTATCTACACGCGTACCTCTTGGAACGGAGAATGCCATATTTTGGAATACTGGAGATGAACATACAGAAGAAGGACACATAACGGAAGATCCTGACCTGAGGAACAAGATGGTCAGTAAAAGGATGAATAAATTGGAAAAGGCTTTGTCCGAGATACCAGCTGAAGATAAACTTGTATGCTTCGAGTTTGGAAAATCAACAGGGGAAATTACAGTTGTCAGTTGGGGTTCAACAAAAGGAGCCATTGTGGAGGCTATGGAAATGCTGGCCGAAAGTGGCAAGGCAATTAGGTTTATTCAACTTAGATTGTTGCACCCTTTTCCCAATAATGAAATTATGAACTTGTTAAAAAATACCAGGGTACTTATTGACATCGAAATGAATTATACTTCGCAACTTGCATCATTAATAAAACAACACATTGGAAGAGACATTGACTATAGAATAGTGAAATTTAATGGTAGACCCATGTCAACCAGTGAAGTTTATTATGCCGTGCGTGCTATATTAGAAGGTACGTCACAAAGGAGAATTGTGTTAGAACATGGCACTTAAGTTAGCTGACTACAAAACGTCTGTTCACAATGATTGGTGTGCAGGATGCGGTGATTTCGGAATTCTTAACGCTATCCAAATGGCCCTTCATGAAATGGAAATTCCTCGTCATCGAGCCGTAATTTTTTCTGGCATTGGTTGTTCAGGAAAGACTCCTCATTTCATAAATACATACGGAATTCATACACTCCATGGAAGAGTGTTACCCTTTGCTCAGGGTGCGAAGTTGGCTAATCCTGAGCTAGAAATAATTGCGTTGGGTGGTGATGGCGATGGCCTTGGAATAGGGGCTGGTCATTTTGTGGGCGCGGGTAGGAAAAACGTGGATATCCCGTACATTTTATTCAATAATGCGGTATACGGACTGACTAAAGGACAAGCATCGCCGACGCTGAAATTGGGAATGCAGACTAAATCCCTATCCCAACCTAACTCGAACAGTTCGGTAAATCCTATCTCACTCGCGTTGGTAGCAGGTTATACATTCATTTCTCGCTCATATTCCTATGATGTCAGACATCTTCGGGATGTTATAAAAAAGGCAATTCAGCATAAGGGTCTAGCATATGTAGACGTCCTTCAACCATGTCCTACCTACAACGATATCAATACTCGCGAATGGTTTCAAGGTCAAGACAATATTGACGTAGAATCAGGACATCAGGTGCCTAGGATTTACAAAATAGAAGACAGAGGCTATGATGGTGTGGTGCATAATACTAATGAGCTTGGTGATAAAATGGCCCAAGTTTTGGATATAGCCAATGAAT
>JALZOS010000391.1 GCA_030913755.1 Thermoproteota archaeon
AATTATGTGGAACTATGAGAAAGGTCAGACATAACAAGAACATATTGGAATAGATGAAGAAAAAACTATTCATTGAATCAGAGCATTAGAGGTTACTGATATTACCTCCAAGATGAATTCTAGCCAGAACCAAGATTACTCAGTTAACAGTAAAGATAGCATTAGGAGTGGAACATTTAGAATAACCTTCCGCCCACGACGCATGCTGAAGTCAAACAACTTGTACTACACTTTGCCACACTTTGCCGGAGGTTTAGGAACTTCAATAACTAACTAAAGATCTCTGTCTCCTAAGGGTTATAACTCCGAGGATGATAAAGGCACATCCAATCGCAAGGATCAAAAAATCTGCCGGAATGATTATAGCCCATACAGCATTGACAGTACCAGCGTACAAGAACAATATTGAAAGGAAGACAAAAGCGATACCTGCGACAGTTTCGCCATTGATCCTTTCCAAGTTAGAATTTATTTAGCAGAGCAATTATAAAAATGATTTCAAGGCTAGGCGTCCTTAGCTTTTATCCTGTAGGTTTGTGGTGCAATGCACTGCACAAATTCTATTCTATCGTCCTCTGAGAAGGATCACGGAACTGAAACTAAAGCAGATGAGATCCTTGACATGGATAGCTAGTAGTTATTCTGTATGACTAAATATTCAGAGTGGATTTATTGTATCAGTCCCAAAAGTAGTATTATTATTTACACTTATTTCCCAGGAGCAGATAATCCACAGTCTCCAATGATAGAATCTTTTCCAACTTTGTAGTCCACCGCATGGTCTAATAAGTGTGTAAAACACTTGAAGGTATCGTTTCCAGAACTTCCTCTCAAAATATCAGTTGCATTGTCATTCTGTGACGCATCAATTACATCATTTCCGCTCCCTCCAGTCATAATATCAGCACCTCCATTTCCAATTATCGCATCATTTCCCTTGTTGCCAAATATATTGTCGTTACATGCTGACCCATTTACAGTGTCATCTCCATCATTAGCTTCTACAGTAGTCCCGTTAAGTGAATTGATACAAGTGGCAGTCAAATTATCATTCTGAGGAGTGCCTTTGCAGAGAGATGAGGTACAAACCATATCAGCAGCTGATACGTAGTGCATTAATGGGGTCATAGCCGCGCTGGTAGCTAACATGCTTATTCCAAAGATCAACTTGGATAGTTTATTACTTGTCCTTTTTTCAATAAAACAATTTCCACATCTATCTGATTTTTTATTCAACCTATTTTTACTTAATGTCATCGAGACCCAGATCTCATTGCATTATTGATTTGTCACTATCCTTATAGTATACTCACCCTGTATTGGTCTTTCCAGCGGCTTATTATCCATTGATCCGATTTGTATTTTCATCGTGTAATCTCCGTTTTGTGTTAGAAAACGTCCTTCTATATGATACGCACCTGTTGTCGGTTTTATGAAATCTGGTCCAACCACTCTTGTTGGAATATCAGAAGGTACTAAATCCAATTGTAGTTCATTACCTTCTACATGGAATACATCAGAAAATACTTCATTGGTTTTATCTCTGAATATTGTAACAGTATATGGTATTGATTTTGTTGGATCGTGAATAAATGAGACAGGCTTAAATTTCACTAGCACTCTATCTTGATCTGTGAGATTTAGAATGTTACTAGTTCCTGATGAGATTTCAAAATCGCCGTTTCTTACAACCTTGTCATTTACACTTATAAAACCAATCCTCCATGGATGAATTTCACAGTGATATGAATACTTTCCTGCCTCATTAAAGTATACTTAAAGTAGGAATCGTAAGGTATTATATCAGAAGCAAAGGTCTGTCCGGAATTTGGATCTGCCGGCAATCCACTTACGACTGTATGCACTTGATCTGTATTGTTGTTGTACCACAAAACAGTGGTGTTAGCTGGAATCGCAGAAAATTCAGGATAATAATGATAAGGATTATTTTGTGAAGATGCTCCAGGTGTCATTATTATCGCGTAGGTTGCCAGGGTTTGATCTATCCTCTGTAGCTGGGACATGTTGACATAAGTTCTTGGTATCTCCATCTGGCCGTATGAATTTTGAAAGACGAGACAAAATGAATAAGCTATCGTTATGACTAGGACTATTGTTATAAACATGTTTAGAATCATTCTTTCAATCCCATCCTAGTCTGATAAGGACTAAGGAATTGAATTTGTAATTTCTCGATCCTTCTTTCCATTCTTCCTTTTGCGTTCATTCGTGCATTAGGACCAAATCGAAAGCTGAATCGTGCACAGAGTGCTTCTCCCTTTTGAAAGGTGCATAACACAGATGTAGCATTACCGTCCGTTGTATCTTCAAATAACAGATCGTGCTCCAGCTCCTCATTTGCCATGCATACGATTTGGAAGAACGACCTAAAATCACGCTTATCCTGCAATCGAGCTTCTTTGCTGAAAGGCTCATGAATTACTGCTTCATCTTCAAACATATCAACTAAATTGTCAATATCCTTTTTTTTGATTGCCCTAAAATAGCTGTATACAGTATTTTTCTCTGGTAACATATTACGTATCATCAAAACTTAATGCCTGCCGCTATTTTTGAATAGTATGTTTGAAATAGTATTTGTCTTACATCATTTAGTAGTATCAGAAGAGTTCGTGATCTCAGACCTAATTCTGAGTTGCCGCAAATCACGAAAAACATTTTCTACACCCTTGCCACCGTTTTAAATCTTCCATTACGTGATCTTGTTCTAAGTGGACCGTGGCAACATGGACACCTTGAGCCGTTCCAATT
>JALZOS010000282.1 GCA_030913755.1 Thermoproteota archaeon
AACATAGAAGGTGTCTTGCAGGTGGCAATCTCTACTTATGGAAAAAGTCCACTCATGGCCAGAAAGATAAGGATGAGAATAGATAGAATTTTGCATAAAATCATAAAAACTTCTGATTTGGATAACATACTCTTGCAGGATTTCGCTAGGAACCTCGCAAAACAGAGAATAAAGTCTATTAAAGAGCGTAAGCAGTTTCTCTACTCTTTATTAAAAAATAGGGATATCCAGAACCTGATACTCTCGAGAAGGCTTGAAGAAGCAAAAAAAACCACACGAAGGCTAATAAAGAATTGGCAGGAGATCCAGAAGTAATGACGAACGGCGACGATTCCATGAAATTAGTGAATCTTAGAGTTACTTATAAGAACGCCCCGATTCATGTACTCGAAAAATTTGCATTCAAAGATGTTAAGGAGGCAAATGAGTTGTTCTTAGGGAATCAGAAAGTTAAGGAATGTGTGATAGTGCAAACATGTAATCGTGTAGAGTTATTTGTTGCCATTCAGAATCAGTTGCCTCAAGAGATCCTCCAAAAATGGGTTTCGGTGACCGACCTGCCTGATTCCTTATTGAAATTCATAGAAATTAGTGAGGATAATAATGCATTCAGACACCTCTTGAGTTTGACGTCGGGACTAGAATCATTGGTGGTAGGTGAAGACCAAGTTCTGGGACAAGTTAAACGAGCTTTTGAATATGCTCGTCATAACAAACACGCCGGATCTTATCTGTCTTTAGTCTTCAGCCGCGCAATTAAAACTGGAACTAGAATTAGAAATCAAACGGGCTTGAACAAGGGGAGTGTTTCTATTGGTTCAATAGCAGTCAACTTGGCTGAAGATTATTTTGATGATTTGCAGGACAAGAATGTCCTACTTATAGGAACAGGTGAAAGTGCTAGCCTCATTGCAAAATCTTTGACTAAACGACATGTTGGTTTCATGGTGGCTAGCAGAACTTACGAACGAGCCAAATCTTTTGCTCAAACCGTCGGAGGAAAACCAATTGAATTTGAAGCTGCGTTATCGTCATTTGATAACGTTGACCTAATATTTGTTTCAACTACGGCTCCATATTATCTTGTGACCTTTGATAGAGTTCAAATTGGCATGACCCAAAGAAAGCATGGAATGATGATATTTGATCTTTCCAATCCACGAACAGTAGAAGACAAAGTCGCCTCGATACCTGGAGTAAAGCTAGTCAATATGGACCAAATAGCTGAGATCGTTGATAGAAACATGCGACACAGACAATACGAAATAAGATATGCAGAAACTATGATAGACAAAGAAATGGAATGCATTGATGCATTGTTCAGGAAAATGAAAGCGGAACCGTTTGTCGTTTCAATTTTTAAGAGAGTTGATGAAGTTAGAGAGAGAGAACTAAGAAAGGCAGCAAAGATACTTGTGGCTAAACCTGCGTCGGAAGAATATAAAGTTCTGGAACAGTTGTCATTTGCCATTGTTGAAGGTATCCTTTCAACACCGATGAATAATTTCCGCAAAGAAATTGGAAATTATGAGAAAAATCAAGAGCTATTGAATATCATATCTAGGATTTTCAATTATGAACAAAGATGAGAAATTACATGCCCGCAAGTTTCCAGAAGTAAGGCTCAGACGGCTCAGAAGAACACCTTCTATAAGACAACTTCTTCAGGAAACCCGTTTATCTGTCAACGATCTGGTCTGTCCTCTGTTCATTCAGGAGGGGCTGAAGGAACCACATGAAGTAGAGTCGATGCCAGGAATTTTTAGACTACCCCCTGATTGTCTCGTAAAAAATATTGAATCTCTTTATGATCTTGGCCTAAGAGCATTCCTGATCTTCGGTCTACCCACAGCTAAAGACAACATTGGTAGTTCAGCTTTTCATAGGGAGGGTGTTGTGCAACGATCAGTGGAATTGCTCCGAAAAAATTTTTCTGACAAAATAGTTCTAATCAGTGATGTTTGTCTTTGCCAGTACACTACTCACGGGCAATGTGGTATCATACACAATGGCTTGGTTGATAATGATAAGAGTTTGAAAATACTGGAAGAAATAGCAGTAAGTCATGCTAATTCAGGTGTTGATTTTGTTGCCCCTTCGGCAATGATGGATGGCCAGGTACGAAGCATCCGTCAATCGCTTGATGCCGCGAACTTCATGGACATTGGAATAATGGGATACTCGGCAAAGCTCTCTTCTAATCTTTATGCTCCATTTAGGGATGCAGCGCATTCTTTACCCTCCGAGGGAAATAGAAAATCATATCAAATGGCATACACTAATTCAGAAGAGGCTATGCAGGAAATAAGTCTAGATTCCCAGGAGGGGGCTGATATAATAATGGTTAAACCTGCTCTGCCTTATCTAGATTTGATATATAGGGCAAAAAAGTCAACGCTTATGCCGGTATGTGCGTACAGTGTTTCAGGAGAATATGCCATGGTAAAGGCCGCCGCTTCAGAGGGATTTATAGATGAGAATGAGGTTGTGATTGAATTTGCTACATGTATTAAAAGAGCGGGAGCCGATATCATCATAACTTATCACGCAAAAAAATTGGCTGAATTGCTGTTAGGTTAGGACATCTCTTACCTCGATACGATTATAACAGTTTGTAGAATACCTATGAAGTAGGTTTGTCAGAATCCTTATTTTCAAGGGCAAAATTAAGAATTCCAGGTGGCGTTAACAGTCCAGTTCGTTCCTTCCATCCTTATCCTTTGTTCATTTCCTCTGGCAAAGGATCCAAAATAACAACATGTGATCACCAGACGTTAATTGATTATTGCATGGGTTATGGGGCGGTACTATTAGGGCATGCGTATCCTGAAGTTATTGATCTGGTAAAACTTCAATTAGACAAAGGCACTCTTTATTGTATGCCGACTGAACAAGAAGTAGAGTTAGCAGAATTATTATGTAAAACGATACCAAACACAGAAATGGTCAGAATAATGAACACGGGCTCAGAAGCAACAATGCATGCACTTAGACTAGCTAGGTCTTTTACCGGAAAGAAAAAGATTGTAAAATTTGATGGATGTTATCATGGATCATATGATGATGTTCTCGTAAATGCAGGATCAGGAGCGGCAGAATCCTCAGCGGTAGAAGGTAATCTGGTCGAATCTACCAAAAATACCTTACTAATTCCATATAACGATTTAACTGCGTTAGAAGAGTTGGTGAAGTTTCATTCAGACATCGCTTGCTTAATAGTTGAGCCGATTCTTGCAAACATGGGTCTCATTATCCCAAAACAAGATTTCCTTAATAGGATACGAACTATTACGGAAGAAAATGGTATTCTACTAATATTCGATGAAATAGTAACGGGATTCAGATTAAGCATTGGGGGGGCATCCGAATACTTTGGAATCAGGCCTGATATTTCTACCTTTGGTAAGGCAATTGGAAATGGATTTCCACTTTCTGCAGTATCAGGAAGAAAAGACATATTAGAACAGTTCTACCCGCAAGGATTAGTATATCAAGGAAGTACGTATGCCGGGAATCCAATTTCTGTTACCGCTGGCATAGCTACAATCCAAAAATTATTGAAGGCAAAAAATGATATTTATCCAAGGATAACCAGACTTTGTGATTCGTTAGTTAATGGGATTAGAGATCAGCTGGAAGAATATGGTCTCAACTATCAGCTTAACCATATTGGATCTATGTTTCAGATTTTCTTTACGGATAGGAAAGTTGAAAAGGCAGTTGATGCAAGGATGAGCAACAGAGTACTATACAAAAAGGTCTTCGATCGATTAGTGAAACTGGGAGTCTTCGTTCCACCTTCTCAATTTGAGACTTGCTTTATTTCATATGGCCATAATGAAGAAGATATAGATTTGACAATTGATGCATATTCAAAGGCCTTGCTTAATGTGAAAGAGAGTTGAAGGCAAAATATAAGGTAGCATCGCGAAAAAGTAAACTTGCCATCAAACAGACAGAAATTGTATTGCGTGGATTAACAAGATTATCTGGAATTGATAATTTTGAAATTACTTCGATCCGAACAAAAGGTGATATTGACAAACGTCCATTGTTTTCGATGGATAGGAAAGGATTGTTCGAAAGGGAAGTTAATACTGCAGTTGTGAACGGAGAAGCAGATTTCGCTGTTCACAGTCTTAAAGATATTCCAACGGATTTTCACACGGAACTGATAATTGCCGCAATACCAAAAAGAGCCGATCCTCGCGATGTACTGGTAGCTGTGAAAAAGGTAAAGCTCAAAGATCTGCCGGCGGGAGCTAAGATCGGAACAAGTAGCCTACGAAGAGCAATTCAGATTTTGCAAATGAACCCCGATATGAATGTGGTACCAGTACGAGGAAACATAGAGTCTAGAATCCAGAAAGCCTTTTGTGGACAATACGATGCTGTGGTATTGGCAGAAGCGGGTCTTATGAGACTTGGAATGAAGGATGTTATAGTGGAAAGATTTGATGTGGAGGACTTTTTACCCGCTCCGGGACAAGGAGCCATGGCCGTGGTATGCAGAAAAGACAACAAAGGGCTTATTTCTCTACTAAAAAAAATTGAACATAGGCCTTCACGAATATCTATTGATGCAGAACGCACTCTGATGAATGATATCAACGCTGGCTGCAGATTCCCAGTGGGGGCACTAGCCATTTGTGATACTGAAAATATGACCATTAGATTGCGTGTTAAGGCATTCTCCGCTGATGGAAAAAAATCACTAAGTCTAGAAAAAATTGGTGTAGCGACTCAAGCTAAAAAAATTGGTAAAGAAATGGCACAGTCGCTAATTCGAAGTGGGATCGAAGAAATGGCACATGGCTGGAGAGATGCGTTAGATTCATGGAACAATCTTTGAAACCAAAAGGGAAAGTCTTCATATGTGGTGCTGGTCCAGGCGACCCACAACTTTTAACCGTCAGGGCCACAAGACTCCTTCAGGGATGCGATGTAATTCTTCATGACCGGTTGGTAAGTCAAGAAATTCTTGAAGTTGCTTCAAAGACATCAAAGAAAATCTATGTAGGAAGAGCATCAGGAGATCCGACGAAAACACAAAAAAAGACAAATAATCTTATGCTTAATTTTGCAAATGAGGGGAAAAAAATACTCCGTCTGAAGGGCGGCGACCCTTTTATATTTGGAAGAGGTGGTGAAGAAGCAGAATTCTTAGCTTCACATGGCGTAGAGTATGAGATAATTCCTGGTATTTCATCTTTCGCAGGTGCAGCCGGTTACGCTGGTATACCATTAACACACAGAAGATATTCGTCTTCGTTAGCAGTCGTAACGGGACATGAAGATGCAAAAAAAGATGATGGGGCTGTTAATTGGCGCCAACTCGCGAGGTCAGTTGATACCATTGTCGTATTGATGGGATTAGAAAGGATAGGTACTATTTCTAGGGAGTTAATCCGAGGTGGCTTGGATAAAAACACAGAGGTGGCTGTTGTTGAAAATGCCACTACAAGGAAGCAGAGAATTATCATCAGCAAGTTAGGGGATGTCGGAACGAAGGTGAAAGAACATTCGGTACGGCCTCCTTCGGTAATAATAATCGGGAAGGTTGTGAGAGTGCGTAAGAAGA
>JALZOS010000020.1 GCA_030913755.1 Thermoproteota archaeon
CGATATACCTCAACTCAAATGACCTTCAGATGTCTCGGGGGGAGTCTATAGAAGATACCGCAAAAACACTATCACTATTTGTAGATTGTATTGTAGCCCGAGTATCTTCTCATGCGGATTTACAGGATATGGCTCATTTTTCAAAAGTACCTGTAATAAATGGCCTCTCTGACTTGTTTCATCCATGTCAAGTCTTGGCCGACCTAATGACGATCATGGAGCATAAGAATCATTTCAAAGGTTTGCACTTAGCATGGATAGGTGATGGGAATAATGTTTGTAGTGATTTGCTTATTGGCTGCATGAAAACCGGCATCTCTGTCGTCGCCGCAATCCCCAAGGGTTTTGAGCCCCCAACTTCCGTATTGGAGGTTATAAGAGGCGTGGGTTATAAGAATAATTGTGCATTTGACATTACAACGGAGCCTACCGAAGCCGTAAAAAACGCTGACATCGTTGTGACAGACACTTTCGTTTCGATAGGTACCGAAGATGAACGAGAAACTAGAAGAGCGCTATTTCTTCCAAAATATCAAGTTAATTCCAAGTTGATGCAGTCGACTAAAGCTGATTCCATTTTCATGCATTGTCTGCCTGCCAAGAGGGGAGAGGAGGTTACAGCTGATGTAATAGATGGAAAATCTTCTGTAGTATGGATAGAAGCTGAAAATAGATTACATATGCAGAAAGCGCTTCTGGACTACGTACTTGATAGGAATGTCGGGTTCGCCTAAGTCCGAATCTTAATTAAACGCCTCCGAAATTAAATATATATGGAAAATGTGAGGAAACTCCCCAGAAATATCATCGAAAATGATCCCAGTTGGTTTTCTATACCATCTGAGGATGATTATACCATGAAATGGATTAATAAAAGCCTAGAATTAATGGCTAAGTGCAACAACCATGACAACTTCTGTCTCGTTTTCTCCTCGTCAATGGACAGGCCCACCTTACCAGATTTATCTGAATATAGAAATTTACTAACAAGTGGTGATCTACCGATTCAAGAGATTACTAAATATCTTTCTAGCATTTATTTGAATCCAAATCCCTACGATCTTCGTTTGAAGCCAAAAAATAATAGACGGAATGATCCTTTTAGGCTGATATAGGACCTCTAATATTAGAAGGTCGAAGAGAAATAGATAGACCGCTTCTTTTAGTAACGCTACTAGTAGCATCTCTCATTTTTTTGACTGCACCCACCTTTCCGACTGCGTCCACCCTTCAAAGTTATGAAAATAATAACAAAGGTGCTTATCTTAATTCGATAAAATTTATTCGGTACTTGGATGGCAACGTAGCGCTACAAGAAATAAGAGCTGGAAATCTGGATCTCTATTTTTTTAGAATCCCCTTGGAGCAGGTATCAGCAGTTCGTAATGATCCAGATTTAAAGGTCTATGAAAAACGTGGTGGTTCTTTTGGATTGTTGCTAAATCCGGCCCCTTCTAGTGATCCAAACATACTAAATCCATTTCAGTTTCGAGAAATAAGATATGCAATGAATTACTTGATTAATCGTGATTTTGTAGTAGGCGAAATTCTTAAGGGCCATGCAACTGCTCAGATTGATCCTTTTGGTATTTCCTCTCCGGAGTACGAGAGCATATTGCCTGTCGTAGAGTCATTTGGGTTTCAATATAATCCAAATCTTGCAAATAAAATGATACAGAATGTACTTGATTCAACCGGTGCTAGCAAGATTGAAGGCAAGTGGTTCTATAAGGGGTCTCCGATGGCAGTAAAAATTCTGATAAGGAGTGACGATGTTTCACGAAAATCCATGGGAGAAATGATATCTTCCGAACTCGAGAAATTCGGTTTCCTAGTTCAACGCGATTATGGAGACTTGAATAAAGCTAATGATGTTGTTTATGGAACCAATCCACAGGAACTCAGATGGCAGATTTATACTGAAGCCTTTGCAGGCACATCTGCATTTGTAAGGTATAATCCAGTAGTCCCATCGCAGATGTACGCCCCGTATTTTGGAAAAATGCCGGGCTGGCAAAATCCCTCATTTTGGAATTATCAAAATAAATCACTTGATGATCTAGCTCAGAAAATAGAATTTTCTAATTTCACATCAATAGCAGATCGAGATCGATTAGCACAGAAAGCCGTTAAGGAGGGAATTGAAGAGTCAGTAAGATTGTTTGTAGCCCAAACAACAGACCCCTATGTGGCCTCTTCTTCGATAAGCGGTTTGATAAATGATTTTGGCGCAGGTATTCCGAGTAGAATATCTCTCATTAATGCAAGGTCAGACAGAGGGGACAATATCAATGTGGGAGTTAAGGAGATTTATCAAGGAGCGTGGAATGGTGTTGCTGGATGTGGTGACGTTTACTGTGTTAATATTCTTTCACTAATATCAGATCCTCCAACCTCTAGAAATCCTTACACAGGGGAAGTAATTCCGCTGCGTACTGCCTGGACCAACATAACTACTGCAGGACCGATATTGAGGTTAAATGTCGATCCTAACGCAATAATTTGGAATGTTTCTGCACAAAAATGGACTGGGGCCGGTCAGAATGCATCTTCAAAAAGTGCTGTTAGTTACAAGATTCTTTATTCGAATTGGCATAATGGACAACCCATGAATAAAGCAGATCTACTCTATTCGATGTATTTCACTTTCGAATGGGGAACAATGAGTGGAATCAACGACACCAGTTATGATCCCGAATTCACATCTCAAGCTCAGGTCGCCCTACCATTATTGAAAGGTATAAAGTTCCTAAACGATAGTCATATCACTTCATTTGTAGATTTCTGGCACTTTGATAAAAAGGAGATTGCCGAGTTTGGGTCAGTATGGGGATCTTCACCATGGGAGATAAGCGCGGCTACAGAGCGGCTTGTAGCTAATGGGAAATTTGCCTTTTCTCGATCCCAAGCTACTGTCAAAAATGTAGATTGGCTCTCTCTTATTATCCCAAATCATGCCGAAGCTATTTTGCAAGAGTTGAAGAGGATGAAAAATGAAGGATTCATTCCATCTCCGCTTATAGGCGTAATCACAAAGCAAGACGCCATAAAGAGGTATGATGCAAGTATCGAATGGATCAGCAAACATAGGCATGCTGTAATAGGCAATGGTCCTTTCATTCTAGATAATTATAACCCGGGAGGCCGCGTGATAACTCTTAACGCCCTTAGAGACCCAACTTATCCATTCGAGAAAGGCTATTGGGCCCGGTACGAGACTCCTCATGTCGCCTCCATGAGCGATTTTACTCCAGCCACCCTGCCGAGAGTAATAAGTATTGGACAGCCTTATAGTTTCGAGACCCGTGTATTGGTTAATGGAATTCCAAGTAACAATGTAACAGTCGTTTACTTCATTTCAGACAAAGACGGTAAGCTGCTTGTTCAAGGAAATGCTGAGAAGACCGATCAGGTGGGCCAGTATGTGGTACACCTGAACGGAAATCAAACAAAATATTTCAGTCAAGGGCCTAACGAACTAAAGATGTTTGTCCAAAGCTATGAGGCCCTGAAACCGGACATATTTGCTACCACAATAATAGCACTTCCTAGACGATAATAAGAACCGGACTAACACCATCATAATAGTTGTCGAATATATTATTAATAGCGATTATCAAAAAGTGTCATAGAAACTTGGCGTTACGTAAAGTAATATTATTCCGGTCCCTTAATATGATGCTGGTTTTATTTGCGACGTTACTTGTTACGATATTGCTATTAGGACCCACATTGGATAAAATTCTTTTGGAAAACGTTCGTACTCAAGTCGTGGATGAAGTAAACGAGAGCAATCTCAAATTTCAAAATCCTTCTGCAAGACAATCCTATATAGATAACCAGATTACTTACAGAACAAGTATACTTGGTCTAAACGAACCGTGGTACTCACCTTCGAAGTTATTTTCTAGAATAAGCAGTGTAATGATGCTGGATCTCGGAAAATCGCACTTCTTTACGACAGATGCTGGATCTTCTAATGTGAGAGATATAATATTTGAAAAAGTCCCTAAAACATTGCTACTCTTTACATCTTCTACAATAATAGTCACTATTATCGGGATCTTGCTGGGGACCTTCGTAGCAGCCAGAAGCGGATCAATCTGGGACAAGATCAATTCGATCTTTGCCATATTTAGCAACAGTTTTCCATCCTGGTGGGTTGCAATGATAATGATATTTCTTTTCGCATTCACACTACAGATTTTTCCCGCTAGAGCCACTCCAACTACCTCACCCTCAGACCCCTCGTATCCCATAAACCTCGCGTATCACATGTTACTCCCGCTGCTCACAATAACATTCGTTTCTTTTGGATCTTGGGCATACATTGTAAGATATTTTCTTATCAATATTCTAAAAGAAGACTACATCTCTGCTAAGCGTACTATTGGAATATCAAAAAAGAAGATACTTTATTCACATGCATTGCAAAATGCTGCTCCTCCTATCATTACCTCGGTAGCCTTAGGTTTAGCTGCATCATTCGGCGGATCCATTATTGTCGAGGCAGTTTTCGACTGGCCGGGGATGGGTAAACTATACTATGATGCTATAGGTCTCTTGGACATACCTGTCATAATTGGACTAACGTACATAAGTACTCTAATCTTCATAGTAACCATATTCATTACCGATATTTCTTATGCATTTTTCGATCCTCGGGTGAAGACGTTCTGATGGTAATTTCCAACCTGAACTTAATCAAACATCTTGTACGCTCACCAGCAGGGTTGACTGGTATCGTCATCCTGATTTTTTTACTGAGTCTAACGATCTATGGATTGTTATTTGTACCAATTACCGCTTACTCACAATGGAATAATCCTAATTATTGGATCGATTATCCAAAAACAGCGGCCCCATCGTGGACAAACATTGGTTTCGGACCGAAATTGTTCGAACATTTAATTCTGAACGCAAATGTCGCTAACATTACCACAAACTATATCGAGGGTATAAGAACAATATCACACAGATATTCGATAAATATCCAGTCTGATAGTTTTCCGAATGATTTCATGTTCACTTACTCTGTAAAATATGACGAAATCCCACCAGTTATCTTGATCGACGTCCTAAGACCAGATGGTGAAAAATTTGATCTATATTATTCTGCATTACCTGCATCGCAAGGAATTAGCAACACGTATTCAGGCAGGATTTTTTCTACCGACAGGATCATTGAGCAAAATCTTGCCCAATATAAAACCCTCATTGACCGGAATGTTAATGTTATCTATCCTCAAACGATGTTATTTTCGGAATTGAACAAACAAGAGCTCTTGAAAGGCGTATACCATATTTCTATGACATTTTTTCTGTTTGACAATACGAGCACAATTGATAAGTCAGGCGTTATTCTTGGGGGTAAGACATTTGGATTGATGGGTACCGATGATCTTCGAAGAGATCTTGCTATCGGCATCATACTTGGATCTCCAGTTGCACTTTTTATTGGACTTACTGTATCCACTATATCAGTAACAATGGGATTGATCTATGGTGTCATTTCAGGATACAGAGGAAAAAAAACTGATGAGACGATGATGCGAGTAAATGATATTTTCTATGCACTACCAGCCCTCCCTTTGCTTATAATCCTGTCAATCACATTTGGGAGAAGTATTTTCTTAATAGCTGGATTCTTGATTATTTTCGGTTGGGTAGGTACAGCTAAAATAATTCGAAGTTTAGCACTCCAAATTAAGACATTTCAATATGTTGAAGCAGCGAAATTCATGGGACAATCCGATCTAAGAATAATATTCAAACATATTATCCCACAACTGTTGCCTTTAACGTATGCCAGTATGGCCATCGCAGTTCCTTCAGCAATTCTAGGAGAAGCAGCACTCAGCTTTCTTGGTCTAGGAGATCCATCCATTCCAACCTGGGGTCAGATCCTACATGAAGCAAATAGCGCCGACGCTGCAGCTCGCGGAATATGGTGGTGGATCCTGCCCCCCGGACTGATGATTGCCATTACTGGTCTGGCTTTCTATCTAATTGGTAACACTTTAGATTCACTTGCTAATCCATTAAAGAATTCTTTCAGGAGAGTTTGACAACCTGTTTTACGATAAATCATTGTTTCCTAAAAAATGTCGAAAGCAGACTTGTGTCATAAGTGTCTATTGAATTTGATCATCTGCTGCATTAGAATTAAAGATGATTAAATTTGCTATACAAAATAGTGGGCACACAAATGTTCTGAACGTTCTTCTTCACTTCCAAATATCATGCTGCAGTGCGTACAGATGAACAGTCCAATTTGTTCAATATCGCCCTTCTTGAATATGACCAACTCATTATCATTGCGAGAATTTTCAGCAATGACGTAATCATTCAGGCAATGAGCAAAGAAGACTTCTTCCAAGAAAGACTTGACATGCTGCCTATTGCATTCTTGATCTACTTTCAAAAAGTTATCATTTATACCTTTTACATGTAATTTCTCC
>JALZOS010000024.1 GCA_030913755.1 Thermoproteota archaeon
GACTCGGTACCTTTTTCTTTCTGAAAATAGTATCAGTTTGCCATTGCTGAAAAATCAGGGGAGTTACACACTAGAAGGGTCAGTTATGGAAATTAATTTTATCCCGAGCAGGACAAACTTCTACAACCATGTGACAAGAGATTGTATAGTGTAATGGGTATGTGGCCAAATATAGTCACTGTCACATGCATCGACATTTACATTATCGCCCCGAGACTAGCATTTGACCTTCTCGCGGAAGTGAACATTCCCGCTGTCACTAACATAGATGTATCCTTTTGAGTCGATTGCAATATCATGTGGAATCAAAAACTGGTTATCCCCGCAGCCCAGAGATCCCCATTTCAACACGAATTGACCATCAGGGCTAAATTTCTGAATCCTCACATTTCTAGTGTCAACGACATAGACATATCCTTTTGAGTCAACGACTATCCCATGATTTTCAATGAACTGGCCGTCTGCGGAGCCTTTTGATCCCCATTTTGTTATAAAGTTACCGTCGCTATCAAATTTTTCAACGCGCGAATTATTTCTTCCATCAGTAACATATACCATGTCCTTCGAATCAACAGTTACATCGTGTAAGTGGACAAATTGGCCATTACCCGATCCGAAAGAGCCCCATTTCGTAATGAATTTGCCATTGTTATCAAATTTCTGAACCACAGGATTCTGCTGATCGCTAACGTAAACATCCCCTTTCGAATCGACTGCAACTCCCCATGGTTTATTAAATTCACTATTACCCTTTCCTTTTGTTCCCCACATTCGAATGAATTTGCCGTCGCTGTCGAATTTCTGGATGTATTGATTTTCATAATCTGCAACAAAGACGTTACCATTGGCGTCTACAGCGATGCTCTCAGGCTCTAAAAATTTACTAGGTCCAGTTCCCAGCGACCCCAACTTTGTAATAAAAGTGCCATCACTGTCAAATTTCTGAATATCACATCTTTCACCATCACCGATGTACACGTTACCCTGTGAATCGGTCGCAATTCCATGGGCATGCACGAATTGACCGTCGCCCGATCCCTTCGAACCCCATGCCGCAACTAGCTTTCCGTTACTATCAAATTTTTTTACCGCATGAAATCCCGTCAGGTTATTAGCCTCGCTAATCTGCCGGGAAGTAGAATTTGAGCTATCTGTCATGTAATTAGAAGAACATACGCTGTTTTGATCCTCCGAAGTCTGAGTTTTAGATGCTGAGACATTATGACCTATATTAAAGTGGACAAGTGAAGCAGCAAATAATGACACAGATAGACTTAGAAATAATAGTACTTTATAGCTGGATTTCATGTGAATTGCATTTAAATAGAAAGGTGATATTAGCCTTCTCCCATTTTTAATTTAATATCACATATAGAACTGAGAGCGGTGTATCATTATCATAGGCGTACTCAGCATTTATCGTTCTATCATCTAGCCAGATCGTTGGAGAAACGTAGTCGCAGTGATGACATTTCTCATGGGTCTATTTCCCTAATGCTGAGATTCATAAAGTCCCATGTCAAGTTGTCTGATCTGAATGTAGCTATGGGACCTGCGTTAGTAACCACATAGTCTTTATCTCTGCCGCATTGTGCAATATTAAACTCATTGTCATCAGACTTGGAGTACCATCCACCATCGTCGACCAAGTCAGTTACTTTTATCCAATAATTTGTATTCGTGTTATCTATGTATGATTCCAATTTCACTGCTGTGTCATTATTGATATTGTACATTATGACTTTCCAACCTATCCATCGTCCAATAAGTGGACTAGTTACCTTTTCTGGTCCTTTTTCATCGGTGTAACCACCAGTAAACCAAATCTCTTTTTTCCAACCCACAGAGCCACCTACATAAATTCCTCCGATATATGCAGTAGCTTCGCAAGGTACTTGTGTATTATGTCTTCCACCTCTGGCATACCAACTCAGGTCGTCATCCTTGACGGTTGAGTTATGGTCAGGAAGCACATCAATGATTTTTGCATAACCTGTTATCTCTACATTCTTCCATTGAGGTAACCCAGGTGGTGTGTTTACGTTCATTCTAACGCCTGGACCTGATATCCTCCATCCCCCTTCACTCTGTCGGGTTATATTCTGATTAAAAGTGATCGAAAAAGCGTTATCAACGAGAGGATTACTCATATTCATAAACCATTCTCTTCCTCCTTCTTTTGTGGGATAGATCTCCTTGATTCCAAACTTATCCACTTCAGATAGTTTTGTGGCAGCTGATTCTGGATCTATGTTGATAGAGTATGATTGTTCTATGGCAGAATTCGAAAAGATCAAGGCTAATATAGACAAGGAAATTATTAAAATTAATTTAGTATACACGGTAAGTATAATAGTATTAAATTGTCGATATTTATTTGATAACATGTATTTTTTTAATAACTTCATTGATATTCAGAATCTAACATTTCGAATGATAAAATTATCATTGATCGGGTCCATAAAACCAGCGGGAAATGGAATGTTGGAACATAGATTCGATGGTAGAATTCAGGAAGGGACAATTTTGAATATTTTCCCCTGTCCAATTGAAACTATGTATAGATATCCGTCTGGCCCTATCTCCAAGTCGGTTATTCCACCAAATCCTTCCCCAAATACAATTTGATCAAGGCCATCCGAATTAGGGGTCTTTATTACCTTACCTGCAAGAGGGCCCTCAAGAATAAGGTGTGTCCTGTCATCATTTAGTTTAAAGTGATAAAGTCTGCCATTATGAACATCCCCTACGAACAGGTCGTTTTTATATTGAGCGCCATATTTGTCAGAAGACAAGAACTTTATTCCAGTTGGTCCAGCAGTATTTAGCCATACGAGCTCTGGATCTCTATAGACACCTTTTCCACCGAAATCAACCATATTTGATAGGTCAAAATCATCATCATTTTTGGCCAGACCCATTGTTTCTCGCCAACCACTGTTAAATCCTGGAAGGACCAGATTTATCTCATCACTGTTGCCAGGGCCATTTTCCGTCTCCCAAAGATTACCGGTGACAGGATCAAAAGTGATACCAAAGCTATTTCGAATTCCATATGCGTAATAGAGTCTTAAGGGAATTTCATCTCCCAAGATACCTTCTCCCACCGGCTGGCCATCTTGATTAACCCTAAGTATTCCACTTCTGCCATCTGCTTCAATTCCGTCCTCATAGTTCTGAGTTTGTGTTTGGTATTTCACACCTTGGTATGTTCCGTCAACATCACCTACAGGAATGTAGATGTTGTTATCTGGTCCTACTATAATTGCTCCTCCATTGTGTCTAGGACCTGGTAGTGCTGGCAGATCCAATAGAAGAAGAGGATTTACAAGCTTTCCATCAATAAACTCGTATTTGTAGAGACGGTTACCCAATGGTTTGACTCCTTTTTTCAGATCGTCGCCATCAGTATTACTTTGTTCAAGCTCGGTTAGATACAAGAAAACATAGGTCTTTGAATCACGGTGACTGATCGCAATCCCACCCATAGCACGCTCACTTTGCGTAGCTACAGTGAAGTCCAGGAGTGGTTGATCCAAGAGCTTTCCGTTTGTTACCCTCCGAACTGTCCCCTTGTCTTTTTCAAGCACAAGCATATCATCTGGACCTAGGAATGCCATAGTTGTTGGAAGATCGAGTCCGCTAACTACCTCTCCAACACGAAAGTTAGGATCATTTATCCCTGGCCTCCCTGAGTTGTCAGAAAAATGAACCTCAGTCTCCTCTTCCTGTGCGTCTCCTTTTGTAAAATATTCTATTTGTAACAAACTGATAGATGAAACCATAATGATTAGAACTAGAATAAACTCGCTTTTTGTGATATTCACTAGTTTCTTTCCTTTTGTCAGACATAATAAATACATTATTAAAAAGACCAGACACCAGTTATTTAATTTACTGGAGCTGAAATGTGATACGTTGACTTGTGATTGAATTGTAATCTTTTTTGCTTTTGGTTTTTTATTGGGCATTCTTAAATTTCCTTTTCTGTGGTAGGCGCTCTCAGCCTCTTCTTTTGTTATTCTAAAGATTACCTTGTTACCATCATATTCTACTATGGGATCAAAAGTTACGAATAAATTCCATGATCCAGTTTTAAAAACTGCATTTAATTAAATATATTCTAACGATTAAAACTGTGTGATATTTATATTGTGGTGAGACCATGATAGGTAGATTAACGTGAATGCGAGGACAAAAATAATCATAGGAATTATAATTGCGGCAATTGTGATACCTTCTGCCATCTATACCATTTCTCCCCTTCTCGTAAATACTGCAATAAACGAACCCCTACCCCCATCATTAGCGTCATCTGATTTCCAGAAGTTCATGAATATGACTGAAGACGAAAGAATTGAGGCAGCAAACAATATGACCCAAAAGCAAAAGGAAAGGATAATGACCATGGCTGCCAAGGATAACAACACTGTAAGCGAGAATATGTCAGTCACTACAACGTCGGCATCATCAAACAAAACCTTGATTGGTAAATTTGTAGGTGCTGGGGATGGATTCCATAATGCAGAAGGTATAGCTAAGGTAATACAACTTGCTGATGGAACTGATATCTTGAGATTGGAAAATTTCAAGGCTACTAATGGACCTGATTTGTATGTCTACCTGTCCACAGATAAAACTAATGCGGACATAGTCAACCTGGGAAGATTGAAAGGTAATATAGGTAACCAAAATTATCTCATACCTGCTGGTACTGATATAACAAAGTATAATACCGCTCTTATCTGGTGCCGTGCCTTTTCAGTGCTTTTCGGTAGTGCTCAGCTTTTGACACAGTAGACACTAAAACGACGTATTTCTCCATGAGGAACGCTACTAACACAAGTAGCACTGAAGGATAGAGCAAGAATTTGTCTTGCAAAATATCTGATTTGGGATAGACTCATGAATACTGCAACTCAATTTGTTTTTAAGATCGAACAATGAATATGGCTAGAGGACCAACTAAGCATGAAGTGCGCATGTTGTGGAGAAGATATGAAATTAGATAAGGAGACTGGAAGGACCGTATCGTACAAGTGTACATATTGTGGATTGAGTAATACTGAACTTAAGAAGAGCAACTAAGACCTTATCTTGATGGTGGGAGCAATGGTCGGGCTAGGTAGTCCAAGTTCTCCTAGCGTACGACAATTTTCTTGTCACCGGTCTTAGAAGAAACAAAATTAGTAAGATAACATTTTGCAATTGACAGGGAGTCAAAGTCACCCAATAGAATGCTTTGTCCTCTCTCGACAGTCAGTTACTATAATAATTTATGCAAATCCATCATCAGCATGACTGATTCGGGTTTTATACGCTTAGGGAGGTCATAGTTCTATTAGAACAATAATTCATTGTGCGAGAAAATGTAACTTTCTATTAGAAATACAATTGTCCTTCTGATATGTGGAGTTCGAAGTTTCATAAAGGTTGACTTAGCAGGACGATAGGATTATAGGACATGAAAAGTGCATTCTTGTGTTTTGAATGTGGACTATTCTTTAGTAGCGAGAACATGCAGGAAATTGTAGGAGACTGGTTTGGAGTTTGTAGGGAATGTAATAGAACA
>JALZOS010000026.1 GCA_030913755.1 Thermoproteota archaeon
GACTCGGGGGGTGCTAGCGGGCTAGATAATGAGGGAAGTGTATTGACAGGATTTGATAATACAGCCGTCTTGTTAAGATCTGTGAAGATAGTTACCGTTGTAAGGTTCCGTATGGTCGAGATGGGTATATTAGTTAGAAGTTGTGCCGTACCCATCTCGTTGGCAGTAAGTCCAGCAGGAAAAGATGTGGTCTTTAATAATGTTCCATTTGAAGAGTACACCTTCATAACAGCATTAATCTTCTGACCAACGAGTGTAGGGTCGAATACAGAGTAGTTAACAACTATCTTGACTTGATAATTATCAGTTCCGATAAGTGGAGCAAATTGGGCATTATTTAGCTTGATAACAATTTCCCGTCCATTATAACCTGATACAGATCCTTGTATCCCATCAAGGATTGAGACGCCAGCAATTAGAACAAATATGGGGATCATACTGTATCTATTAAAATCCATTCTCTCTTCCCTTTCGCTTGTAACTTTTTTGTTAATCCCAATTTATGGACGGAGGTAATGGATCTTAGACTAAAGGTTGAAAACCTGGTAACCTAAGAATTGAGACAACAATAAGCATTTATTAACAAATTATGGCCATTATGTGCTTCGGTTTCCTCTCATGGAAGTGCTCCAATAACTAAATCTTGATTTTCCGAGATAACTTGCATGAAATCTTTTTCCGCATAGGGGCAATAGTGGAAAAAGAACAATGTGATTCTTTCAGAGGAAATTATCTCCACCTTCGATATCATATGCCAATTTTTCTTTCCAGCTCTTGAAGTTCGTCGTACGGATAAGGGTATATTCCAATACTAATCAGATTTCATCTGCATTTAATCAGAGATCCAGCTCACGGAAACGTCATTGTAGTATTGTTAATTATAGTGTTCGCACCTGATATTTGTCCTCTGATCTCTCCGTTGGGAAACGAGCCGGTATGGATATTGACGTAAGCCTCTCCGTTCTTCATTTTATCCAGTAGATAGGATATAGTCTTGCCTGACATGGGGCCATATAACTCAGCAGCAGTAAAGTTACCCTGAATTAACGTTCCATTTATACGACCAGTTGGTCCAGAATGGAAAAGCATAACGGTCGGATCACCATTTTGTCCACTTTTTCCCATATGCATGTGGACTTCCATTACCGTATCCAACCCTGTCACGTTTATTTTATACCACAGAGAATCGCTATTTGGTTTGAACCACACCCAACCTTTTGCAGCAGAACCGCTAGGTGGAACTTCTTGATCACCCCTAAGTGATGCGGTAAACTTCTGCTCTTGAGCATAGACTGAACTCAGCAGGGTAGTTGTAATTCCAATTGAGAAGACAGCCGTTACCAATACAGTCGTTAATGGACTAAGCTGTAAAGACATCATTAATTTCATCTGAAGACAAGTTATATAATAGTTCAATATGAGATTTAGACGGATGTTATGGTCCATAACACTTTTGCTTCATTATTGCTGTCGATCATTTACACCGCAGTAGTAATTCCCAAGGGAGTTGGCAATTCCTTGAAGTTAAAGAAGGGGATAGACTAGTGCAACTATCGATTCCACTAATCAGCTTGTTATTTACAGAAGAACGTAATCTAGTATATTGTCTTAAGGAAGATTCAGTTTACTTCCGGCTACTATATCATCTGGTCTTAGAGCAAATTCCGATCCCCCAAGAATGATATCTGACATTCGCGGGTCAGTGTCACCTATTTGTTCTTGAGATACAACAAAGAATTTGTATACAGCTGGATTAACCATATATTGATCAAATCTTAGGGTGCCATTCACGAATTGACCCAAAGTTAAATTATAGTAAGTCGGTATGTCAGGATTAATAAGCCAACCTTCAAGAACACTCCCTGCAGCAGGAGATATTGCTACATGCGCTGTGAGATTCACCAATCCTCCAGATATCGGCTCATAACCCTGGGATGAAAATCCGACAGTGAGATTTCCTATTTTTTCCCCGCCGTACCAAACTGTGCTATTACTGGCTGTAATTTCACGAACATGTGCGGCTTCCGCCGAAGGTACCTTTGTTGCAGTGTTCAGAAGAATAGATAAACTGATAATCATGAGTGAAAATGAAAGCAGTGCCATCATTTTACGCGACATCGGGGATATGTTGTAAGGAGAATATAAAAACACTTCCTATACATACTCCTGCATCCTGCTAATGATCCCTGAACAAATAAGGAATTGATTTACAAAATGGCAAAGTCCTAGGAATCATTCACACGATTTATTCTTTTTTACAATTATTTTTGTACATATAGTACCAAGCCGTATCCTAAAATTCGTTGAACTTGCTGACGAGATTCCAAACGCCGTTTGTGATCGAAATACTGTTACGCATTGTTTTTGATTCTATCGACTAATCTATCGAGGCATTTTCAATTCGCCTGACAAGGCCATTAATAA
>JALZOS010000033.1 GCA_030913755.1 Thermoproteota archaeon
CTGCTAAAATGATTTTTATATCCTTCATGAGAGTTATAGAAAAAAATCAAGACTATAAAAGCAATGCTGATTTATGAAGACTTGTCTCAAGAATTGCCATAATATAATGCGCCTCTAACAATTACCCCTCTATTTTAGTTCTAACACTTTTTCTTTGCACTAGTGCAAATTTGCTAGGATTTCGGAAAATTGTGAATAATTTTCTCCTGTGATACAAGATCTATTTGTGACCCTGCTCTCGGCTGACCATCCTCTCCGATTATGTTTGCGATTAGGTGAACGTTGCCATCATTTTGTTTTTGTATCTGGATGTATGCAAAATTGGATATCCCGCCTTCCACGTATAAAATTGTGGGCTGAAAAGTTGGATCGAGCATAGGAAGAGGCGCTCCTGGAATCCCGAAACGAAATGCACTAAGGGGACCACTTACAATTTCATACACATTAATTGGATCGCCGTCGCCGTTTACATCAGCACCGTATTTCAATGTAGCTGGAAAATGAACATCAGTAGTAACAAAGACTACATTTTTAATATCATTGTCGTCTATGAACTTCATTATTTCTGTTAGTTCTCTTTCGAAGCCCGTTTTCGATGAAAAGCCAAGATCAATACCGTTAGCCCATCCATCCCGTCCAAACTTTGATGCGTTGGCACCTGTAGGAATAGACACAGGAACATCACTGCTTACAATTTTCCAAGTGGCATTAGAATTCAATAGATTCTCTTTCAACCATGTAAGTTGTTCTTTACCCAACATTGTTTTGTTATTTTCTGGAGTATCGGCAATATCATTTCTACTTCTGTTAGACCTTGCATCTAAAATTAAAAGATCCAGATCTTTTCCCCAATGAAATGACCTATAGATCTTGTTTGTATCATTGTGGTTTCTTTCTATGGGCGAAAAGTTGAAGAATGCATTTCTACCCTCTTCGACCAAATTAGAGTATCCTGTTCTGTTCTTGCTCAGTGAATTCCAGTATGACCAGGCCGCTCCAAAATCATTAATAACTTCATGGTCATCCCACTGGCTATACATGGACGTACTATTGAGAAAATTTTGTAGGTGAGGATCGAGTCTATTGTAAGCCCAATGCTTGACATAGACATCATGAACTTGTGTTAAATTCTTCCAGTCTACATTTGGGTCGGCAATACCCAAAAAGT
The DNA here is from genome assembly GCA_030913755.1 of Thermoproteota archaeon. Classification (GTDB taxonomy): domain Archaea; phylum Thermoproteota; class Nitrososphaeria; order Nitrososphaerales; family Nitrososphaeraceae; genus TA-21. The sequence goes on from JALZOS010000033.1 coordinate 1,169, forward strand.
TTCCAGGAATATTCTGATTGCCATCAGGTCGCTTAGCTGGACAGTCATTAATGGCATAGATCATATCTCCGTTTTGAATATAAAAGTCTGGAGATAGCGATTTCATTTTTTCAAATATGTAATAGCCTTTGTTTACTTCGCGACAGAACTTTTGACCACCAATGTCTGCACCCACTATGAAACTAATAAGTTCGCCAGACGTGGTAGAGTTGGGAGCTGTCTTAAAGGTTCCCCCCATAGATGTACTGTTGATGTGGTTATCAGTAGTTGAAAACCAAACCCGGTAAAAGTATTTTATTCCTCCGGTCAGATTATCAAGGCGGATGTTTCCTGTAAAGTCTGTGGCATTATCTGTCCATTCTATGCTTGAATTAGAATTGGAAAACAATGGATCATTACTATATTCTACGTGCATAATAGAGGGCTGATTAACTCTTGACCATATTATTGCAGAATGGTCAGTGACATCCCCACTGGCTATGCCATGAGTGATTCTTAAGCTAGAGTTGCTATTTTCTTCCCCATAGACTCTAGGACTGCTTATGATAGCCATAATAGCAAAAAAAGTTAAGAGCAGTAGGAGGCCTGAATGACGGATACACTGTCCTATAATAACAATATCCATGATTATGATGAGCAAGAAACTGCTATGAAAGTTTTTCTTGCTGTTTACAAGAACTTGTGTGATCATCCAAATTTCTTCATCTTCGATCCCAGAATTTCGTTCTAATTCCTCGTGCCCTCAAAATGAGGAAGTACTTTTTTGCTAAATTCTTGAATAAATTCCAGTTCATTAGGACTGGTACTTTGCACGTAAATTCTCGTAAATCCTGCTTTAAAATATTCCTCTATCGGCTTTATGCACTCTTCAATTGATGTCACTATGATTGTAGATTCTTTCAGTTTTTCATCTGATACTTCCCTTTTTGCTTTCTCCTCTAATTCGCGAGGATCGCTGATATCAAGGTCAAATGCATTTTTCAGGGAGGTAGCTCGCCAAAATCCAGAAGACTTGAATGCTTCATCATAGTCTTTGTGGCATGATATCTTTGGTTTGCCTATCTTCTCCATGG
>JALZOS010000040.1 GCA_030913755.1 Thermoproteota archaeon
GTGGTAATAACGATAATGATAATCTATATCTTTGGTATTAGTCTAGGAGGATTTTCACCTAATATTACATTTCTGGTAATTGCAAGAGTAATTCAAGGAATTGGTATCTCGATGTTTCCCATAGCATTTGGCATAATAAGGGATCAACTTCCAGAACAGAAGCTTGCCATAGGTGTAGGGGTATTTAGCTCGATGTTTGCAGCTGGTTCTGTCGTAGGTTTAGCTCTAGGTGCAAACATAATCGAGAATTTTGGATGGCGTACTACATTTTTTTCAATAATATTTGTTGCCATTGGCTTGTGGTTTGTAATTAGACGATACATTTATGACAACCAAGATCACGACAGGATGATGTCATTACCAAAAACGGATATCATTATTGATTCATCCCTTAATAAATTAGAAAAGCGTTATAGAAGGAGTAGTATTAGAGCCATGGATATAAAAGGTACAATAACTCTTGCTGTTACAATAACTTCATTTCTGCTGGTGCTCTCGTATTCAGAGTCGGCGAACGTTACGGGATCTCCTCTAGTCCCGGTATTTTTATCTGTAGGGGCTATTTCATTAGTACTTTTTGTGTTCATAGAAAGGAGATCAGAATCCCCTCTAGTCAATTTACAATTAATGACAAATAAGATAATTCTTTCTGCTAACATCATCCTAGTAATTGCTTTTCTCAGTATGTTTACAGTCTTTCAAACTATACCTGTATTAGTAAGAAGTCCTCAACCCTTAGGATTTGGAGGAAACGCTATAACAAGTGCGGATATTCAACTTCCATTTATGATTGTATTTCTGTTATTTGCGCCATCTTCAGGTTTTATAGTATCTAAGCTAGGCAATGTAAAACCAACCCTTATTGGAAGCATAGTCAGCACCATAGGATTTTTTAGTCTGTTTATATTTCACTCAACAGAATTTTTAGTAGCAACAAATCTTGCTATAATCGCCGCTGGATTATCGCTAATGCAGGTTGGAGGCTTCGATATTGTCCTACAATCTACACCGAGACAGTTTAGTGGAATATCTCTTGGAATGACTGTTCTCTTTAATTTGATTGGAGGTTCGATAGGACCTGCTGTTGCAGGTATCTTTATGCAAACACATCAAGTCATTGAGAAAGACGTCATTGGCTCATTTCCTTCTCCTGAATCCTACAGCCTGATATTTCTTACTATAGCTTTGGCTTCTCTAGTACCTATTTTACTTGCATTTTTCTTACGGAAAAAGCTGACGCTACTTCCTGATGGTCTATCTGTTTGAAAGCCTTAGCGTGAATCCGTTTCGTAGTATGGTTCTGGTGGTACTCGTATCCACACAACTCACATACAGCGAAGGCAGAGCCAGTTGAGTTCGGAACACATCATAGAGAGATGTTGCAACATGCGAAATACATAATTGAATCAAAGAGTCTTAGCATACATCCGGTTTAATAAATTAGTCATATCAAGAGATAAGGAATCAACATATTTCAATTACGTCTTCGATGCATTAAGAAGGAAAATATGAGATGATAAATTGTGCAGGATCGCGATACTGCAATTAATACTTTCAGATATTCATCCCAGATTTTCCATTTCATAGCTATCATTTAACTCGTTTATTCGTTATGGCGGTTTGGTTAGAGTGCAATAGATATTTCAGTAGTTAATATCACTAACTGGTCTAACTGGAAAGAATGTCCTATCAAGATCCTCAAATCTGTGATGCTCTCCAAAAGTAGAGTTCATTAGTGCGCAAATAGATAGATGAAAGGAAAGAAGTAAAATGACTGAGAACCTGAGACTCTGTCCTCAATGCGGTGAAGGTCATATGAGGCCCATCAGTAAGGTCGCTGAAGAGGATGGCATCATTGAATTTTATGAATGCGATAACGAGTATTGTAGATACAAGAGTGCAAACACAGGAATGGACCAAGCTGTAAACGTGGGAGAACAAACAAACGAACCTATAATGTGTAGTAAGTGTAATATCACATTCAATACTGAGTTAGGGTATAAACAGCATTATGATGAAAAGCATAAAGCATTCACTTCAAATTGAAAGAGTTCTCCATGTTTGCCTAGAAGTCCCGATCTGTAGGATAGAAACGTATCGAACCTTTCATTTGTCCTTATATTAAGAAGGTGCATCCTAACTGAAACTTTCTGTCCACCGAAGGAAAGATCAAACACCCCATCGTCTTTCCTACATTGTCAGTAGCGGCGGAAAAACTCATTTGGAAAAGATGTCCCCAATATGATGACTCGGTGATCAAATTGAGCACAAG
>JALZOS010000070.1 GCA_030913755.1 Thermoproteota archaeon
CTTTCAAGGATAAACTAAGGGAAATTGAAGAGCCAGATGAGCGGCAATTTACCGAGAGGATTGCAGAGGCCATTGAAACTCAAAGATTAATAAAGAAGATCGTAAATTCTGCGACAGAAGAAATACTTCTCTTATTTTCAACAACTAATTCGTTCATGCGTGCAGAACATGATGGTTTACTGAGCCTTCTACGAGACGCCTCCAATCGAGGTGTCAAAGTTAGGTTATTGGTACACATAGAAGACGATAATTTGAAAGAAAAACTTCAGGACGAATTGAGAAAAAATTTCCCTTCCCTATCAATCCTGTACATGCGCAAGCCATTAGAAAGAACTATTACCACGCTGGTGAGAGACAGACAAGTTTGTTTGCTCATAAAGGTGAACGATGATTCCAAAGAGAGTTCCATAGACGCAACAGTGGATAGCACTTATTCTAATAGTAGCGCAACCATAAATTCTTGTGTGTCCATATTCGAGTCTCTATGGATACAAACGGAATTGGACAGTCAGAAAAGAATTAAGCAAGTTTACTTTCAACTTTTCAAGGGATTCAAACTTAAGGACGAAACGTACGACCGTCAATGGTCATTCGAAGATGATAATCAACAAGAATAACGTGTCCGGTTACAGCGTATGATTCCTAGACATTTACTAATAGGTTAAAATGGGAACGTCTTGTGCTTTACTGAATAGATAGTTTTGTTTCATGTTCACGATGGGCATGAGCGGACAAGGTCAAACCGAGACCCAAACCAAGGCGAATATATCTTCAATACAGTTTATCAGAAAATCTAAGAATTTTAGTCATTGCCTTCGCGCGAGTCCATAAATTCACTTCTGCTTTCAATTTTGTTGCACAAACCGCTTGCTCCTATCTAAACTATTTATTCATTAGGCTCGACTTTCAATACGCAGGAGATCGTTGACTTACTCCCTGCTCCTGCAATCGCTTTCTCTATGAGATTTAGATAGAAAATACCAGGAAAGGAGGCTGGAAAAAATTCGAATTCATGGTAGATATCTCAGGAATCATCCCTAATCGGTACAACATGTCCCCAAGAATGAAGAGGCGTGATTTCACCGCTGATCACGCGTAAAGATTCTCAATCTCAAACATTACTAGTACTCTCGACGATAATTCTAATCTGCGATAAAATTGCCTTAAATAACTATGACCCAGCGTCAAGAAGTGTCAACAATGTCTTGCTCAATAGACTTAAATGCATGAAAATGGAATTATCACTGTTTCAGTATGGTGTCTAACTTAACCAATTCTCGACTAATGGTCTCGACTAGAGACATATCATTGTAACAACGGGAGATTGCTTTGTCTAAAATGAGAAAAACTGTGGGTGGATCATCTCGTGATCATCTAGACTTCCTTACATCTACTGACAATATTGGGACAGACAATGAAATCGAGGTATCTTTTACAAACAATTCTGAGAATTATTGTGTGACCGTCGTGGATATCGTGGGCTCCACATCAATCGTATCCGCGATTAGTAGTTCGGAAAAAATTAGAAAATTTTATTCTATATTTATTAATGCCATGGCCAATATTCTCAGGAAATATGATGCCTGAGTAATTAAAACTGTGGGTGACGGAATAATATCCTTTTTTCCAAAGACCAAAGACACGACTAACACGAGGGCCTTCGAAGATGTTCTTGAATGTTGCTTCTCGCAGATAGCAGAATCGCCAAATATCAATAACAAGCTGCAAGAAGAAAAATTACCTACCATAGGTTATAGAATTAGCGCCGATTACGGAAGAGTAGAGATAGCCAAATCTGGAAGTTTCGATATCGACGATCTATTTGGTTCAACAATAAACTTCTGCTCAAAGATAAATTTACGAGCATCATGGAATGGAATAGTAATAGGAAACGACCTTTACAGAATTATAAGATCAATCCCTCAATTGGAGAAATCCTGCCGATTAGAAGAACTAGCTGGATATTATTCTGGGGTTGGAAAATATTCTTATCCAATATACTCACTTTCAGAAAGGACTCAGTCTGTTAATGTGTTGAATTCATCTACGCAGCATTACGATGAGATAAAGAAACATGTGATTGAAAGTCGCAGGAAGGCATCGAAGGTTCCCAATATTTTACTGATAGACGACGAACGTGATGATCTATTTGTATTAGAGAAATTTTTGACTCGAGAAGGATTTGGAGTAAAATCATTTTCAAGCTCACGCGAAGCACTGGAACACTTTTCACGAACAAATCCATCATTCTATGATTTAATAATAAGCGATATAAGAATGCCAGAAATTAATGGCCTTGAACTGTATCTTAGCTTAAAAGCGATTAAGAATGACGTAAAAATTCTTTTTGCATCTTGCATTGAACTAGCTGAGGAGATTCTGTCCGTGATGCCAGGAGTAAGACGTGAGCAACTCATCAGAAAACCCGTAGAGCAAAAAGTGTTCATCGAGTTAGTGAAAAAGACCATTCGCGAATCCTCATAAAGGGTACAAGCATTCATTTTTGAAACAAGGATGAACTGGTCCGACTATCCATTTTAGAAGTTGGCACAAGTAATTCTAGCCCAGCATGGGGTAAATTCATAGTTAATATTTAAAATGCGATCATATGTTGTAGTTAACTCCGGATCTATCTTCAAAAAACGTATGCGGATTGGGCAAAATTAGCCTAGGACATAGCTGTAAACGGCACGGATAAATTCTAGCCCCAATAAGGCTAAAATGGAAAGCACTAAATTGATCCAACCTTGACCGACTTGACACAGGTATCAGAATATCTTTCTAATACTGCAAGCCGACCCCAAAACAGGCTATGTGCGTTGCAATATTACAAGAGGAAGAAAACTACAGTGATGCCATAGCTCCTGGTTTCTAGCTCGTACGTGAATATTAATAAGATCAAAACAATATCGACTGTTTAGTGACTAGGATCTTCATTGTTATGGGACATGTTGGTGATTGTTCAGAGCCATACTACGTAGCCTCCACTTTGAGCAAAGCAAAGTCTTGGATAAAGAAAAAAGCCAAAGAAGAATCTAGGGAAGATCCCCACATGAAATCATACTACAAGGCAAATCCTTATGGACATTGGAGCGTGAAAAAATGGAAAATCGATTCGGTCGTAAACAAAATAGTGCTACCAATATCCGAGTAAAAATTTCGCCGTCAACCATAATTATATCGTCTTAGACGCTTTGAGCACATAATTAACAACTATCCAAACTCTGCTGGCATTCGCGGGAGAATTTATGAAAATACGATTAAGCACAGATGCAGAGGATAGTCTCGATACGTAAATCTTAATAGTATAAACC
>JALZOS010000082.1 GCA_030913755.1 Thermoproteota archaeon
GCGTTATTATTTACAGGAGGACATTATTGGGATAGGCTCTAAGCCACTTAACTAAATCAGTCCAAAAAATTTAATAGCCTTGTGTCCTATAGTTCTTTATAATGAGGTAAAGTTGCCGCTGACGTCATGCTATTATAAATAACACAACAATTATGGGAATATATTAACCGACATAGTGGAGCAGAAATAAAGAGGTCATTCGTCTGCGAACGAGACACAGAGTACTATCTATAGATGAGGTGGATCCATTAGAAAATGTTATATAACATTGGAAGTATATATATTATGTAACAAATATGATAAGTGATTTGCGTTGTGAATCTTGTAAGAAGCCAACACATTCCCTTAGTTTCTGGTTTGACAAGCTGTTGTGTAAGTCTTGTTACACCATAAATAGGTCAAGCCCGCAGACAATTTTAGTAAGCAATCTGCAAGACTGAAAAACTTTAGTCAGGCGTAAACAGGGGAGGCAGACAGCGATATGCTGAAAGAAGCTAATTATCTGCCGGGATTCAATTATGATTCACAGCTAGTGTATCATTGCCTGCTGAGCAATTCTAGGGATAGATGTTGCAATCACTGTCTTTTTTGTCGACCGACCATCTACCGGAGGTCAAGAGTTTCATAAACTAACTTTGTTTCACTAAAATTTTCTCGATTGTATTATCGTTTAGGATCGTCTTTATCAGCATGTTGCGTTCTTGTTCTCCTATTTCTCCTGTTGACTGAATTGAATCAACTGCTTTAAGCTTCCAATAATTCTTAATCCCCGCTTCGATGACGAGCTGAGCATGAAATACAACTGCTCCAAAATTGGTAAGCGAGAAAGAGCCCTTATTCCTTTTTACTAATCCTACCTGCAGCAATCGCCTAGTTCTCAAGTAATACTGCTTTTTGCTAAGTCCTTTTGTTCTTTTCAACACTTCGCTTTCCAAGCTATTCTTGGCAATAGAACAAAACATGTCAAGTGACTTATTATCAGAAATTGATTGGAGTATGTCTATTACCGAATGTCCTTCCATGCCGCTAACATGAATTGCTAGTCAATACTAACTATATATAGACACTTTATCGCAATTAGGAGAAAGTAATTATTTGGTGTCCTATATATGAAAAAATATCCCTTCTACGAAAGGTTATAACTCTGTAATGCGATGACGTAATGTAGGACTATTTTTGCATCAAAAAACTGTTTCGCTATTAGCTGAGGACGTGTTCGGGACGCTTGGAGATAAACAGTCAGTAGAGATCCTGAATGCTGCATATACAGGGTTGCACCCTTCTTCTAATGGGATATCGAATCAGACTAAGAAGCAATACTACGTGAGGCTGAAACGTCTGGTAGACATAGGATTAATAGAAAAACAACGCCGTATCTACAAATTAACATCATTTGGTTCGCTTGTCTATGAGAATCATTTGAAGACGATGGACAAGATAATCCCTAATTACTGGCAGATTAAGAGTATTGATGTTTTAAAGAGCAGGTACGATTTTCCTCTTGAACAGAAAGAGAAGATTATCAACGAATACATAGAAACTACGAATCTGAAGGGTACTATCAACACAACTCACCTGACTAGCTTTAATGTCGCTAAGAAGTTTGATGATCTGATAGTCGAAGTCCTTAAAGTTCTAGATAATGCTCAAAAAGAAATATACTTTGCAACGAGATATCATGACCAGCATGTCTCAAGTAGAGTCTTTGAGAAGTTTGGCAAAGGGGTTAGCATCCATATACTCGATGGTAATCCAGAACAGATTAGTGTGGAAAACAGGCTTGCTGCTATAATTAGAACACCGCCAAATAGAGGTACCGCCGAGTTAGTAAAGAAAATTATTACATCTTCAAGGTTTGATTTGAAAAGAGTTCCTGATTTAGCTATTAGCTTTATGGTTGTCGACGGAATACAAGTAGTCTATGAGACTATTAATTTCAACCCTGATCAATTCACACTTGCGGTATCAAAATATGACGATGCTTACCTGGCCAGGCAATTTATCGATTACTTTAAATTGTTATCAAAGGACGGGACTACTCCAAGTCTATTGCAAGAAGCAAGGTCTTGAGATGCAGTTAAGCTAAGCTTGGTTGAGGAAATTTGATCTAACTTCTTTTTGGCATCTATACATAAAGAAGTTTGAGTACTTTATTCGTTTTTGCTTTTAACTGAAGATTTGTGGCTGCATATTAGAGTAGTAATGAAGCAGCACTAACCCCAGTAGGAGGACTATCAAATTCGTACAATCTCCGAAGGAACCTGTTGATAGAAATAAACTAATGCCGGAACAATGAGGAAATCGGGTAAATGTAATCAGGGCTAAGCCAATTGGGATATTAGCGTGGCACTTGAACCCACATGACAGCAGAGCTGGCATCATGGTGTCTGTCAGCATGTTCGCATTGCGTCGTACCGTAACTCTGAAAATACGCAGGCCGAAAATGCCCCATTAGGAGGAAGTTGTTTATCTGAAAACCTAAAGATAATATCTTCAATATTACTATCACCAGTCCTGTCAGCAATCCTTCCGACATCAAGAGTTCTTGATTTCTTTCTCTCGGTTTCTTCAGAAATTACAGAAATCTTAACTTTGCCACTATCATGCTTTCCATCAAACAAATTCACTTGAAGCTGGAATCCATGTTTTGCGTGTGCTATTTGTACTGGAACCAAAACTAAGGCTTCAAGACAAATTATACCAAGGAACAACTTCAGATTGATAAATCTAACGACGGAGACATGATCAGATTGGCTCAACATTATCCACAACTTGAGAACTTAGATCTGATAAATTCTCCCGGAAAAATGAATTACTTTTTATTATTTTTGGGAACAATGAAATTTTAACTAAAACCGTCATTTATCGCAGTTTTCTCTCACAAATATAGCGCAATGGCTGACTCCGAACGGTAACCACTTTACGTCATGTTTTCCTCAACAGGAGAAGTGATGAAGCAAAATACGATGAGAATTACGAATTCGTTCAATCAACCAATTCTCCATACGATCCATCCTCCAGTCTTTTCTCCACCCATTTTGTAGCCCTACCTGTAATTGATCTGAAGGTCTTTCACAGACTGGAATGGAGACATTTCCTGATGAACTACAACTCACTAGCTCCCTAATACGCAATTTTCAAGCAGTTTGTCTAGATTAGAATAAATTATCCATAAATAGCCATTCCTTTAATAGGGAGTATCAGCATGACCGCAATATTGTCGGAACTAAAGATAATCGAGGCCATTGCTGATAGGAAGTCACTCGAGATATTTTGTTCTATAGCTGGAGGTGTCTTGGAAGGCGACAAACTAAAACAGATGTTAGGACTGTCTAATAAACAGTATTACTCGAGAACCGAGCGCATGTTGAAAATAGGATTGATAAAGAGAAAGAGGGGCCGTTTTTCACTAACAGGTTTGGGTATAATAGTATATCACGCCCAACTTCAATTTGAAAGTGCAGTCAAGAACTACTGGAATCTTAAAGCAATTGATTCCATTCAGGATTTGCATAAGATGGACAAAGAAGAACGTGTTAAAATAATCAAAAGCCTGGTTACTGATAAATTGATACAAGATATTCTAGAAGCGCGGGTTGACTATTTTGAATTAGAAAGATAAATGTAGTGAAAATGAGTTGAGTTTACTCTGAGTTATGCATGATTCACGAGCCTTTAACGCCCTGTTGATATCGGTCCCAAAATTTAGTCCTGTAGACTTATCAACTGTTAGCGCCATTTTATATTTATCCACTGCAAAAGAACTTAACTTCAGTTATCTCATATC
>JALZOS010000101.1 GCA_030913755.1 Thermoproteota archaeon
TCTTCTTCTTTGACCTAAATCCTTGTATACGCCTTACAACTATATTTATGGTTAAGCGAAACAGCTGCTATGATATGATATTGCCGCAGCTTGATTCTATTCTTAACAATTCCAGTAGAATGGAGAATCTGGACACAATATTAAGAATGTCAAATTTTGAATCAGCAAAAAACCTCTTTATTACTATTTGTTTGAGGTTAGGGGCTTTCAATTTGCCACTAAATCTTTTGTGGTTTAAGATATTTATCTAATGATGCTTGACGATTTGAGCTTTACCCTATTGAATGGTTATATATCATTGTGACTATTTTATATGAATGCACAAAATGTTGTTCCTTATAGTCTTGATACTATATGCAATATTTACAACAAACGTGGCCTTCGCGCAGCTCAGGGTTGACAATCCTTCTGAAGAAAAAGCACTGTCAAACATAGGATTAAGTTCCCCTCTAATTGAGAAAATATCCGATAAAGGGATATACAATATAACAATAAAATCCGGCCAGTCGGCTATCCCCAGTGGGCTTAATTTTGAAATCGTCTTCTTAAACGCAAGTTCTCCTAGTTTGAGTGCTGCCCCATCAGGGGCTGAATCAAATTCCTCGCTCGATAGTCCAACAGCTTCTGGGCTTACTGTCCCCTCTGTAGTTGAACGTGTTATACCCGTAAAAAGTTTTGATATAAGAATAACATCAAACGATGGGCAGGAATTGTTTAAGAAAGCAAATGAGATTCCTAGAGGAGGAAGAATATTAGAGAACGTTGACTTGAATAATTATACTGGAAATATAACCATCAGCTTGGATAATATTATATCAGACTCCAATGTTAATGATTTAATTAAAAAACAAGTCCAACTCACATCGAACCAAACTGATGTTCGTGATTCTGTAAAAATAGACGGACAGATAGTCAAATCTTAAGCTGACAATTTTGGAATCCCTTAAGCACTATTTTTGGTGGACTATGCCAATTATCGCCGTTAAACAATCTTGAATTTAACTAAATTCCAACCAAATTTTCTATAACGTGAATTAGTAACTATTTTGACAGTCGTTAAGATTTTGAGCCAGAATAACATTGACCTGCACTATCGGTTACTTTGAAAAGGAAATGTGGAAGTAAAGTCATGTTCATGAATAACTCTTTCATATTTTTGATGTCTCTAGTTCGAATTGTTGAAGATAAGAATGTCAGAGATGCAAATTGGAGAAACCCTTTTTGTTTACCTGCTACTGTCCCGGGACTTATCCGAGCTTCACTTGGATAGTAGTACTCGATCATGACAGCACCCAAATTCTGTTATGACAGGTGTAAGAGAAGGTTTCAATTAATCGGAATACTTGTAGAACCAATCTCAAGTATTGTCCCTACTGTAGTAAGAATTCCCCAGAAGCTTATAATTTAATCTTTGGATAGACCTTTCCTTTTCGGAGGGCATCGCCTAATCCTTTGTCAAGTAATTATTATGCATTCAAAAAACCGGACTGCAACTGATAACTATTATATGGTATCCAAAATATAAGGCATGGACTTGTTTAAGCATAACACTAAGAAAAAAACGAGACTGAATGACAAAACCCCCTTCTCTTATGACGAAGCACTTACAACTGGGTCCTCAATCGGAAGGATAATAACAAATATTTGGAATTCACAAAAAAAACCAGGCAAAGCCTATATTCTTAATAGGAGAGTTCATCATGGCGAAATCGGAATTTTGTTAGGGCTATCAAGTCTTTTCAAAAAATCCAAACCTGCTACTGCTGGGGTCTTGTCTGGACTTGGAGAAGCCCTATCAAAAGACGACATCGCGGATAAAGGTGAATGGTTTAAGTTTAAGAAAAAGGAGAATAAAACGAACTTGGAAACATCCACGACAGAAACATCTAGAACAGAAATTGAAGGAAGCGAGAATGGAAAAGAGAATATTGACTAAGATGGAAGTAGGTCAGATTTTGTTCTCTGAGTATGCCGACAAAGAACTCGTTAATGATGTGTGGACCAAAACAAAAACCAGTTACTACCGCGACTTTGTTGACCATTTTATTCACTACATGAGCTTTTTTAATTCAATAGCAGAACTGGCCTGATTCTTTCTACATTATTTTCACATGCTCAGTTGATAAATTTAGAACCATCATAATCAAGGTGAACCACTTGTGAAAGATGTCGTAACATCTTACCCCAAATCTTCATTTAGGTATGAAATCCGATAGCGAATCGTGCCTGTTCAGCAGGTAGCGTGGGCTAGATGAAAAGACCATGAGATCTAACTAGCAAGTTTATTGATGGATGTATTTGCCCGCTATTGACCGTTAATGTGTAGCCATAAGGGAACACCAACCGGATAACTGTCAGGCCGATATCTCAAGTCCTAGAGTCGGACTATAGAACTATTTCGCTTTTTCTAAATTATCTACAGAAAAACTGGAAAAGCTTTTGTGTTTTTTAACATTTTTTGCTCCTAGTTATGTAAAATGAATGCTGTATTTATGCTCTCATCTTCACAAGAAAAATTTATGTCCATGTCTGTGCTACTTCAACTCTTGCCGTGACTGAAGGTCATATATCAATTGCATGCGTAATTTCTCTGGCTATTTCTCCCATGGTAGCTTGGATACGACTCAAGCGCCGAACCCATCGGAGCGCTCAGAGTCTTGCTTTCTGTTTCAATTCCTTGTCCAAGTCTGATCTCAATCCCTAATCTGACATCTATAAACAGATTACATGTTGGAATGAAATTGTTCAAAACTATGAGAATATATCTCAATGATATTCCCGAACGGATCCTCGCAAAAAACCAGTTTGTGGTGTTTCTCTGGGTTTAATTCCCAAATCATACTAAGTTGTCTGCCACCACTTTCGGAGACTTTTTTTACAAAGTTTTCTACATTTGGTTCGGTGATCGATATGTGAATCACACCACCCCTCCAACATTGACTCTGTTTATTTTCTCTAACTGATTTCGGGCTAATAAATTCGAATATTTCAAATCCTATGTTATTGCTTGAAGACAACCACACCAGTCGTAATCTCTTAAATTCCGATCCAAAGATATCCTGAAGTGCCTTACCCATTTGAGGATCATCTACGCTTAGCTCAGTTGGACCCCTCACTATTACAAAATCTAACACTTCTTGATACCACTTCAAGGCTTTGTCTAGATCTGGCACACTAATTGCAATGTGATTAATTGCCTTAGGATATGGCATTCTATCAACCATGTAATATGTAGAAGACTTCTCGTAATATGGGTGTTTGAGTTACAATTCTAAGTCTAAATATTGCGCAAAGCAGTTCAAATGGAACAATTCGCGAAAATAAACAATGAAAATAGCCTGGTAAAATTTTTGGGCTACAACAACCGGCCTTTTGCATAATTTATACTTGCAAGTCGAAAGCTATCTCTACATGAGATATGGTAACGTTTCTAAGTCCCGTACTCGTGTCTCTTTCTCCTAACCACACACCATCCGGTTTGACTACAACTGAATGTCCTAGATAGTATAACATACCTGTCATGACTAATTCACCAGACTGTAGACGTAAATCCAGTAGAATATTTCTTTGCTGATTTCTAATGACTAGATTTCGTGATTTATAATTAATCTGCCACTTGAATGTCGCATCTACAACCCATTCATTGTCTAGAATAGATCCAACAAATTTATTTGTGGCATCAAAGAAACTTACATTAAGATTTAGGTTGTTATTCTCGTCCCTATCCACAGTTAGGATATCAAAGTCGTTGACCACAAAAATCCTATGGGCATTTACGAATCTTGTAGATCCTATATTTACTACAAGGTCGGTATTTTCTATGAAAAACCTGTCTTGAAGAGTAGATCTATTATTTGGATTTTTCTTGAACTCTCTGAGAGAGTCTTGTGAAAACTCACCGGTATGCGCCCTACTATGACAAGTTGGACAGAGAGTTATCATGTCTTCTGCGAGAAATTCGTGACTTTCCTGAAATGGAATTATGTGTGCTCCCTCCAAGATCGGACATCCGCATACGGCACAACCAAAATTAGCTTCTCTCTTTAGCTGGCTTTTAATGCTATCGAGAGCATTCCTACATGTCGACAACCAGTAATTCAAATTTGAGATCACGTATAAAGTTTGGTCTAAAAAAAATAGAGACTTGAAGAAATGAGGTCCTAAATGTCACATAATAGCCGAGGTCACTTGTCAGGTCAACAAATTTCCTTGTAGTCTATGAACTGCGATGATAAGAGATTGGGAATAAAAATCACTTTAGATGTTAATAATTCAAGTTACATATTGGGCGTGCAGTGACAAATATACGGGATTTCAATCCTAGTGTCTCTAACATGCGTTGATTGATATTTTTTCATCTTGTTACCCACAGCTACAAAAATCGCTTGCATAACAAACCAGACTGAAGAGCTAATCAATGAACAAAACACCGATATCCATGTCAAAATGGAGATGTCAATGTCATGATTAATTGGAACCGTGTATCCATACACCCATGGTATCAGAG